>NZ_MAOS01000048.1:0-66688 GCF_001721285.1 Pandoraea sp. ISTKB | reverse complement strand
GATATTAGTGAAAACCCCGAACCTTGGCAACCCCCTTTGTGAAAATAATTTGAAAACCCATGAAAAAGCCCCGTCGCGACGGGGCTTTTTCATTTCACACGGCACCTGCCGGTGCCGTGTCGCGCCTGAAATCAGGACTTCTTCTTGCCGAAGTAACGCTCGTAGATCGCATCGTAGGTGCCATCGGTCTTGACCGCCTCGATGCCCTTGTTGATCTTGGCAAGCAGTTCCGCATCACCCTTACGAACGGCAATGCCGTAATACTCCTTCGGGAAGTTGCTGTCCGCGACCGTGCGCAGCTTGGCATTCGGATTATTCGCAATGAAGTTCACCACGACACCGTTATCTGCGACCACTGCATCCACGCCACCGGCTTCCAACTCCTTCATGGCCAGCGGCGTACCTTCGAAGCGCTTCACCGACGGATTATTCTTGCCCATCAGCTTCTGAACGACTTCATCGCCCGTCGTCGCCGTTTGCACGCCGACCTTCAGCGACTTCAGATCGTCGAACTTCTGCACTGTCGAGTTCGACGGCACGGCGATCAGCTGCGACGCCTCGAAGTAAGGCGTCGAGAAGTCCATCTGCTTGCTGCGCTCGTCCGTAATCGTGATCGCCGAAATGAGGATGTCGCGATCGCCCTGCACGAGCGAATTGAAGATGCCCTCGAACGGCGTGTTGATGAATCGAATGGAGATGCCCGCCTTGTCGGCGACAGCCTTCATCACATCGATATCGAAGCCGGCGATCTGGCGATTATCGGTTTCATATTCGAACGGCGCATAAGCGGCGTCCGAGCCGACGACGTACACAGGTTGCGAGCCATCCGGCCCAACAGAACGGCCCGCAGCCGTTTCTTCCTTCTTCCCGCAGGCACTCAACAGCAGCCCCGAGGCCACCACCAGGGCCAGCGCAAATGCACGTCGTTTCATCGACATCGTTTCGTCCCTTGCTGAAAAAACCGGCAGACTATCATAGGACGACCGCCTCTCAGCAGGCCGTCCCGGCTTTTCACAACAGTTTCAACGATGCTTGAAAACCGGCTTGCGCTTCTCCACGAACGCTGCCATGCCTTCCTTCTGATCTTCCAGCGCGAACAGCGAATGGAACATCCGGCGCTCGAATTGCACGCCCTCGTCGAGCGTCGACTCGAAGGCGCGGTTGACGGATTCCTTGGCCGCCATGACGACCGGCAGCGAGAATTCGCAGATGGTGTTGGCCGCACCGATCGCCTCGTCGAGCAGCTTCTCGAACGGCACGATGCGCGACACAAGGCCCGCACGCTCGGCTTCGGCGGCATCCATGAAGCGCGCCGTCAGACACATGTCCATCGCCTTGGCCTTCGACACCGCGCGCGTCAGACGCTGCGTGCCGCCCGCGCCCGGAATCACACCGAGCTTGATTTCCGGCTGGCCGAATTTCGCGTTGTCGGCCGCGATGATGAAGTCGCACATCATCGCCAGTTCGCACCCGCCGCCGAGCGCAAAACCCGACACGGCAGCAATCACCGGTTTACGGATACGGCGCACCGTCTCCCAGTTACGCGTGATGTAGTCGCCCTTGAAAACGTCGGCGAAGGTGTACTTCGACATCATGCCGATGTCCGCCCCTGCGGCGAACGCCTTCTCGCTCCCGGTGATCACCATGCAGCCGATGGCCTCGTCCGCATCGAATGCGGTGAGCGCGGCGCCCAGTTCGTCCATCAGCGCATCGTTCAGCGCATTGAGCGCTTTCGGACGATTCAGCGTGATCAGACCGACGCGGCCGCGCGTCTCCACCAGAATGTTCTCGTACGTCATCCTCTTACTCCTCCAGTCAAAGTCTCGTCTTGTGGTTCGGGGGCAGGCGCTTGTCCGGGCACGAAGGCATCGCACGCGGACAACCGCCGAAAACGGTTAAGGCGATAGACACGCCATTGGTTCGCAACGGCGCTGCGCCGCACACGGCGGGCCAGGGTTGGCAGCCTGCCGGGCGTCGACTGCAGTGGTTAGGCATGATGCCATCGATCCCCAGGCCACGCATCAGTCATTCCGCCACGCAGATCGGCCACCGCGGCGCACGTCAAAACATCATCCCGGCGGTGATATGGCGCACAACGACTCGGAACATTCCTATATATAGAAGGCCACCGACCGACTCGTCGCCCGCCCCTTCCTGTTGCCGATCTCCTGCGCGCCCACCCGTCGGGGAAAACCCGGCGTCATCGTGCGCCACGCCCGGAAGATTTGGTGCTATATTAACAAACCAACCGGTCGGTCAATTAATGTTGACGAGAAACATGATTGAGACGAACCGGTGCCGTCCCCTGCGTCTTGCCGCGCGAGCCACAAACTTGCCCGCAGGCACAGACAGCGAATCCGCCAGCCGCATCCCGACACGGACAGATCCACGACCATGACTCATCCCCTCTTCGCCAAACACCAAGAGACTCTCGAGCGCGCCCTTCAGGCCATCGCCACGCGTGGTTACTGGAGCCCGTTCACGGAAATGCCGAGCCCGCGTGCTTATGGCGAGACGGCCGCAGCCGACGGCGAAGCCGCCTTCAAACAATATCTGAACGCCGCCTTCCCGCTGGAACAGCGCGGCAGCACGGGCAGCGCAGGCCAGGAAGTCTCGCCGTTCGGCTTCGCACTCGGCACCACCTATCCCGGTTTCGAGATCGACACCCTGCTCGCCCGCGTGAGCGACGCCCACAAGTCGTGGCGCGCCGCCACCCCGGACGCCTGGGTCGGTGTCTCGCTCGAAATCCTCAAGCGCCTGAACGCCCGTAGCTTCGAGATGGCCAACGCCGTGATGCACACGACCGGTCAGGCGTTCATGATGGCGTTCCAGGCCGGCGGCCCGCACGCACAGGATCGCGGCCTCGAAGCCGTGGCCTACGCCTGGGACGAACTGCGCCGCATTCCTGCGAACGCCTACTGGGAAAAGCCGCAGGGCAAGAACCCGGCACTGGCGATGGAAAAGCGTTACACCGTCGTGCCGCGCGGCGTGGCGCTGGTGCTCGGCTGCTGCACGTTCCCGACGTGGAACGGCTACCCCGGCCTGTTCGCCAGCCTCGCGACCGGCAATGCCGTGATCGTCAAGCCGCACCCGGGCGCCATTCTGCCGCTCGCCATCACCGTGAAGATCGCGCGAGACGTTTTGAAGGACGCCGGTTTCGATCCGGACGTCGTCACGCTCGCCGCCACCAATCCGAACGACGGCGAGATCGTCCAGCAACTGGCCAAGCGCGGCGAAGTGCGCGTGATCGACTTCACCGGCAGCACCGCCAACGGCGACTGGCTCGAAACCAACGCCCGTCAGGCGCAGGTCTACACCGAGAAGGCCGGCGTGAACCAGATCGTGATCGATTCGACGGACGATCTGAAGGGCATGGCCCGCAACATCGGCTTCTCGCTCGCGCTGTATTCGGGCCAGATGTGCACCGCGCCCCAGAACATCTACATTCCGCGTGACGGCATTCAGACGCCGGAAGGCAACGTGTCGTTCGACGAAGTCGTCGCCGCCATTGCCGGCAGCGTGCAAAAGACGTGCAGCGACCCGGCCAAGGCCGTCGAGCTGCTCGGCGCGATCCAGAATGAAGGCGTGCTCGCCCGTATCGACGAAGCCCGCAAGGTCGGCCGCGTGGTGCTCGACAGCCAGACGCTCCAACACCCGGCCTTCGCCGACGCCCGCGTGCGCACCCCGCTGATCGTGGCACTCGATGTTGCCGACGAAGCCACCTACACCCGCGAGTGGTTCGGCCCGGTCACGTTCGTGATCGCCGTCGACAGCAGCGCGCAAGCCTTTGCTCTGGCCGGACGCACCGCCGCCGAGCACGGCGCCCTCACGCTGTCGGCTTACACCACGACCGCAGAAGGCGAAGCCCAGGCGCTCGACGCCGCCATCGAAGGCCGTGTCGCGCTGTCGCTCAACCTGACCGGCGGCGTGTTCGTCAACCAGTCGGCGGCCTACTCCGACTACCACGGCACGGGCGGCAACCCGGCTGCAAACGCCAGTCTGGCGGACGCCGCTTTCGTCGCGAACCGTTTCCGCGTCGTGCAAAGCCGTCACCACGTGCCGGCCAAGTCCGAAGCCGGCGCCGCTTGAGTCCGATCGAGTCTTAAGCCACATCTATATAGAGAGGACGGGAATCTCCTCACGCCAGCGCGACGGTAAGTCACTACCATAGTCACTCACCGTCGCCCGTCGGCCCCATCGTCGCACTGCGGCCTGCGCGGCGCCCGACGACGGCAGCGACCCTCCCGCCCCAAAAGCCAAGACAGGAAAGAGACACCATGACCGAAGCCTTCATCTGCGACGCGATCCGCACCCCCATCGGCCGTTACGGCGGTGCGCTGAAAGACGTGCGCGCCGACAACCTCGGGGCGATTCCCCTCAAGGCGCTGATGGCGCGTAACCCGAACGTGGACTGGACGCTGATCGACGACGTCATCTACGGTTGCGCGAATCAGGCAGGTGAAGACAATCGCAACGTCGCCCGCATGGCCTCGCTGCTCGCCGAACTGCCGATCGACGTGCCGGGCGCCACGCTCAACCGCTTGTGCGGCTCGGGCATGGACGCCATCGGCACGGCCGCGCGCGCCATCAAGGCAGGCGAAGCCGGTCTGATGATCGCCGGCGGCGTAGAGTCGATGACGCGCGCACCGTTCGTGATGGGCAAGGCCGACAGCGCGTTCTCGCGTCAGGCCGCGATCTTCGACACGACCATCGGCTGGCGCTTCATCAACCCGCTGATGAAGGCACAGTACGGCGTGGACTCGATGCCGGAGACGGCCGAGAACGTGGCGGACGACTTCAAGATCAACCGCGAAGATCAGGATCGCTTCGCGCTGCGCAGTCAGGAGAAGGCCGCGCGCGCTCAAGCCGACGGCACGCTCGCTCAGGAAATCACGCCGGTATCCATCGCCCAGAAGAAGGGCGACGCGATCGTCGTCGAGCATGACGAGCACCCGCGCGCCACGAGCATGGAAGCGCTCGGCAAGCTCAAGGGCGTGGTCCGCGCAGACGGCACGGTCACCGCAGGCAACGCTTCGGGCGTGAACGACGGCTCGTGCGCCCTGCTGCTCGCAAGCGAAAGCGCCGCCAAGCTGCACGGTCTTACACCGCGCGCCCGCGTGCTCGGCATGGCCACGGCCGGTGTCGCCCCGCGCATCATGGGCATCGGCCCGGCCCCGGCCACGCTCAAGCTGCTCAAGCAACTGAACATGACGCTCGACCAGTTCGACGTCATCGAACTGAACGAAGCCTTCGCCAGCCAGGGGTTGGCCGTGCTGCGTCAACTCGGCATTGCCGACGACGATGCGCGCGTGAACCCGAATGGCGGCGCGATCGCGCTGGGCCACCCGCTGGGCGCGTCGGGCGCTCGTCTGGTGACCACGGCGATGTATCAGCTGCACCGCACCGGCGGACGCTTCGCGCTGTGCACGATGTGCATCGGCGTGGGGCAAGGTATCGCCATCGCCATCGAACGCGTCTGATTCCACATCCCCGGAGGAAGCCCCCGCCATGACGACCACCGCCACGGTTCAACTGACGCTAAAAGATAACGTCGCGACGATCACGCTCAACCGTCCCGAGAAGCTCAACAGCTTCACGCGGCAAATGCATGCGGAACTGCGTGACGCCCTCGACGCCGCGCAATCCCAAGGCGCCCGCGCCATCGTGCTCACGGGTGCCGGACGCGGCTTCTGCGCCGGTCAGGATCTGGCGGATCTCGACTTCACGCCGGGCGCCTCGACGGATCTCGGCGCGCTGATCGACGAGAACTTCAACCCGCTCGTGCGTAAGCTGCGCGCCCTGCCGATGCCGGTGATCGCGGCCGTGAACGGTATCGCCGCCGGCGCAGGCGCAAATCTGGCGCTCGCGTGCGACATCGTGCTCGCCGGGGCCTCCGTCAACTTCATTCAGGCATTCGTGAAGATCGGCCTCGTGCCCGACACCGGCGGCACGTGGTTCCTGCCGCAACGCGTGGGCATGGCCCGCGCGATGGGGCTGGCCATGCTGGGCGACAAGCTCTCGGCCGAGCAAGCCGAGCAGTGGGGCCTGATCTGGCGCTGCGTCGACGACGACGCATTGCTGCCCGAAGCTCAAAAGCTCGCCACGCAACTGGCCACGCAACCCACGAAGGCGCTCGCGACCATCAAGCACGCGCTCTACGCGTCGACGACCAACACGCTCGACCAGCAACTCGACCTCGAACGTGATGGACAGCGCTCGCTGGGGGCGTCCTACGACTACGCGGAAGGCGTGAACGCATTTCTGGAAAAGCGTGCACCGAAGTTCGAAGGACGCTGATCGCAGCACCTGACAGGCAACACCCGGCACGCAACACGCACCGAAAGCAGGACCAAGGAAAAAGCAGAACAACGCAGCGACGACGCACATCAGATGCCAAAACCACGCGCTGCGCGAGAGACCGACGACATAACAAGACAAGAGACAACGAGGAGCCCCCGATGAGCCAGACCTCCACTGCCGCCAAGGCCGTCAGCGAGATGACCCCGGAAGAACTTGCCCACGCCACGGGCGTGGCCATGTACAGCACCGACCGCGCAAGCCAGTGGCTGGGCATGGAGTTGCAGGAAGTGCGTCCGGGCTATGCCCGCATGACGATGCGCATCCGCGACGAATTCCTCAACGGCCATGCCATTTGCCACGGCGGTCTGATGTTCACGCTGGCGGATTCGACCTTCGCGTTCGCATGTAACAGCTACAACGTCGTCACCGTCGCCGCCGGTTGCAGCATCGAATTCCTCAAACCGGTGTCGGGTGGCGACACGCTCACCGCCGAAGCGCAGGAGCAGGTGCTCTCGGGACGCCACGGCATTTACGACATCCGTTTGACGAACAATGCCGGCGAAGTGGTGGCGATGTTCCGCGGCAAGTCCGCACAGATCAAGGGCAGCGTTGTCTGATATGCCCGGCAACACGCGCGTCCGGGCACGGACATGCGGGAAACAACCGTAACAAGCCAAACGTAACAAGCGTAAGAAGCAAGACCCAAGGAGACAGTCATGACCACCGCCCTGCCGCTCGAGCCGATCGAGAAAGCGAGCCTCGACGAACTGCGCGCCCTTCAGCTCGACCGTCTGAAGACGACGTTGCGGCATGCCTATGAGAACTCGCCGGTGTATCGCCGGAAGTTCGAAGAAGCCGGCGTCCATCCGGACGATCTGACCTCGCTGGCCGACCTGGCCAAGTTCCCGTTCACGACGAAGAAGGATCTGCGCGACAGCTATCCCTTCGGCATGTTCGCGGTGCCGATGGAGCAGGTCTCGCGTGTGCATGCGTCCTCGGGTACGACGGGCAAGCCGACGGTCGTGGGCTACACCGCCAACGACATCAGCACGTGGGCCGATCTGGTCGCCCGCTCGATCCGTGCTTCGGGCGCGCGTCGCGGCGACAAGGTGCACATCAGCTACGGTTACGGGCTGTTCACGGGCGGTCTCGGCGCGCACTACGGCGCGGAACGCGCGGGCCTGACGGTCATTCCGTTCGGTGGCGGCCAGACCGAGAAGCAGGTCCAGTTGATTCAGGATTTCAAGCCGGACATCATCATGGTCACGCCGAGCTACATGCTCGCGATTGCGGACGAGCTTGAGCGTCAGGGCATCGTGGCCGCCGAATCGTCGCTGCGCATCGGCATCTTCGGCGCCGAGCCGTGGACGAACGACATGCGCACGGCCATCGAGAAGCGCATGGGCATCGACGCCGTCGACATCTACGGTCTGTCGGAAGTGATGGGCCCGGGCGTGGCGTGCGAATGCGCCGAGACGAAGGACGGCCCGACGATCTGGGAAGATCACTTCTATCCCGAAATCATCGATCCGGAGACCGGCGAAGTGCTGCCCGACGGCGAATTCGGCGAACTGGTGTTCACCTCGCTCACGAAGGAAGCGCTGCCGATCATCCGCTACCGCACGCGCGATCTCACGCGTCTGCTGCCGGGTACGGCGCGCACGATGCGTCGCATGGAGAAGATCACCGGCCGCTCGGACGACATGATGATCATTCGCGGCGTGAACGTCTTCCCCTCGCAGATCGAAGAGCTGCTGCTGCGTCAGCCGGTGCTCTCCCCGCACTACCAGATCATTCTGGACAAGGAAGGCCCGATGGATACGATGGCCGTGGATGTCGAAGCCGCCGTCGGCTGCGACGACGCCGCAGCGTTGCAATCGGCCGGCAGCGAACTCAAGCGCGACATCAAGACGCTCATCGGCGTGTCGTGCGCAGTGCGCGTGAAGCCCGTCGGTGGCATCGAGCGCTCGGTGGGCAAGGCACGTCGGGTGGTGGACAAGCGTCCGCGCTGAGCCACAGTCACACGCTGAGCCGCCGTATGAAAAAAGCCCGCGACTTCGCGGGCTTTTTCTTTCGCATCCGGCCCGTTCGCGACGTCAACGCTCACCCGGCGCCGCAACATCGTCGACGTCAGAGGCTCGTGCCGCCATCGACCTTCATGTTCGCGCCGGTAATGAACTTGGCCTCGGGCCCGGCGAGGAACGCGGCCAGCGACGCCACGTCCTCCACTTCGCCATAGTGCCCCAGCGCAATGGACGCGCTGAGGCGTCCGGCCATCGGACCATCGGCGGGATTCATGTCAGTGTCGATTCGACCGGGCTGAATGTTGTTGACGGTGATGCCTCGCGTGCCAAGATCTCGTGCCAACGCGCGCGTCATGCTCGCCAGCGCGCCTTTGGTCGTGGCGTACACGCTCGCGCCAGCGATCGGCACGTAGTCGCTGGTAATGCTGCCGATATTGATCACACGCCCACCGTCGGGCATGAAGCGCACCGATTCCTGAATCGCGACGAATACGCCCGCGACATTCACGGCCAGCATGCGCTGCATCGTTTCGACGGGGAATTTGTCGATGGTGTCGACGTGCAACATGCCTGCATTGTTCACCAGAACGTCGATCTTGCCGAAGTGTTCCGCTGCGGTACGAATCGTGGTCTGGATCGCCTGCATGTCGGCGCCTTCCGCCTGCAACGCCATCGCCCGACCGCCCTCGCGCTCGATGTCGGCGACAAGCGACGCCGCCTCCTGTGCCGACGTCACATAGGTAATGCACACGGCGGCGCCCTCACGCGCGAAGCGACGGGCGATAGCCGCCCCGATACCTCGGCCGCCTCCTGTGATGAACGCCACTTTCCCCGACAGCGAGGGCAGCGATACGGAAGGGGCGTCAACATCGTGACGGGAAACTTCTGGGGGATTTTGCGCAGACATTTCGGGGAGCGGGAGAGCGGATGACGGATTCAATACGAGCAAGGGGGATCGGCCATGCGGACCGGGCCTGCCGGGATTCACGCCCGCAACGCCGGGCTCACCGCTGCCGACGTCGAATTGTTGATGCTTTCTCCATGGCCCGAAAGCCTCGATGCGAGCCCGTGTTGCCTGAAAAGAACAGCGGTCGGACGGGAAGCATCGCGAATGACCGGCGTTCGGCGCCACCCCGCACGAGGGCGCACCGTCGCTGCGGCGCATGAACGCGTCACGGAACCTCAACTGATCGGTGACGGCCCGGTCGCCAGCGTCACCAGACAAAACCGAAAATCTCGTGTGAAGTCGCGCGCAATACGACGTTGAGGCAATTCGCGGCGCGCGACACGAACAAAAAAGCGCGACCGCAGGAAGACACTGCGATCGCGCTTTTCATCAGGTGATGACGTTTCGCCGGGGCTTACTGGTTCGGCAAAAACACCCACATCTTGCCGCTCTGACGCATGCGTCCGGCCAGATCGCCAGCGTCGTCGCCCAGCCCCCAGAAGAAGTCGGCGCGCACGCCACCCTTGATGGCGCTGCCGGTGTCCTGCGCGAACATCAGACGGTTGATCGGCGAATTGGCTTGCGGCCCGAACGGCGGGCGGGTCGTCGACAGAAACACCGGGCTGCCCAGCGGAATCGACGCCGGATCAACGGCAATCGAGCGTTCCGCCGTGAGCGGCACGCCCAACGCGCCGATCGGCCCCTCGATACCGCCGACACCGTGGTTCGGCATCTCGCGGAAGAAGACGAAGCGCGGATTCACGTCGAGCAGCGCGTCGACACGCGACGGATTGGCGCGCGCCCACGCGCGAATGCCCTGCATCGTCGCCTGCGCAGCCGTGATCTCGCCGCGATCGATCAGCCAGCGGCCAATCGACTTGTACGGCTGATCGTTGTTGCCGCCGTAGCCCACGCGCATGACGGTGCCATCGTCGAGCAACACCTGCCCAGAGCCCTGTACTTGCAGGAAGAACGCCTCGATGGGGTCATCCACATAAACCAGCTCATACCCGCGCAACATGCCGCTGCGCATCAGTTCCGAGCGCGCGGGCAACGAGCCGGCCTTGCGCCCGGCGGGCCATTTGTAGAGCGGCGTCTGGTAGATGCCGCCACGCACGCGCGAGCCGTGCAGCAACGGCTCGTAGTAGCCGGTGATCAGGCCCGTCTGCGTGCCGTCGGAGTTCGCGATACGGAACGGCGTAAAGTACTGTTCGAAGAACTGACGCACCGACGCGGCATCGAGGTCGTCAAGCTGTTCCGACGCGCGGCAGGCCGGTTGCCACTTGGTTTGGCGACCGAGTTTCACGCAGGTCTGTGCGAGCGCCAGACGGGCGCCGATCAGGGAGTCGTCCTGCCAGCCGTCGACGTCCGCCCAAGCGACGGCCTGCATGCGTCCCGCCCCCGACGGCGGCGTTGCCACGTTCGACGGCGGAACCCCTGGACGCGACGGGGTCGACGGAGGCACACTCGAACAACCATAGAGCAATGCGGCAAACGCGGCGAGCGCCAGGCCCCGGCCGGCGCGCCACCGCCCGAACACATTCAGGAAGAGCGTCATGAGTAATCTGTTCGATGAATATCCGGCGTTGCTGGTCTTGCCGGAGGTGTTGCTGGCGATCGTGATCGTCGCCGCTATCGTCATCATGCGACGCAAGCCGTCGCCCACGCGCCGTGTCCGCCAGATGCGCGCGATCCGCCCGATGCCGAGCGATACCGTCGATCCAATCCATCCGGCCGATGCCCCTGGCGAACGGCAGCCAGAGGTCGCCGACGATCCGCTCAAACGGGAAGACTGGTCGGACGACCGGCGCTGACCTTCCGGCGTGACACGCATGCCCGGGCTCAATGCAGCGTGCGCGGCATGGTGAGCGCAAATTCAGCGATGGGCGCTTCGAAGCGCGTGCCGTCTTCGGCCACACAGAAGTATTCGCCACGCATGGTGCCCACCGGCGTGGCAACCATCGCCCAGCTCGTGTACTCGAACTGCTCGCCGGGCTGAAGGAACGGTTGATGACCGACGACACCCAGCCCGTTCACTTCCTGCACTTTGTTGTCGCCGTCAGTAATCACCCAATGGCGCGAAATAAGTTGCGCCGGCACCTCGCCGCTGTTGCGGATCGTGATCGTGTAGGCGAAAGCAAACTGCCGCCGGTCCGGTTCCGATTGTTCCGGGAGGTATTGCGGGCGCACGGTCACGGTAAATTCGTACTGGCTCATTGGATGTTCCTGTAGCGCATGCTGGCTCTCTGATGTCTTTCTGGTCTGTTGATGGTCGGCGCCCGGCCCGAGACTGGCGGGATCACGGCGCGCTCCGGCATGGTGACAGGCGTAAAACACAAGCGTTGTCCCGTTTTGCAAGGCATTCTGCGGCAAGTCGCCCCAGGTCGCAACCGGCAAACGGCCCCCGAATCGCTGGCGGCATGCGGTATTCCGACGCCCGGACGACATCAGCGACACAGCGCCGTCAGGTACGCGCGCAGGAAGACGGAAAGGCTTGCCACCAGGTCAATCCGACAGACTGCGGGCAGGCGTCATGTGAAAGCTTTAAAATAACGCTTTTGACGCTTTCCCCCTGCCCCTGCCATGACGCAATTCTGTATCGCCCCCAGCATCCTGTCCGCCGACTTTGCCCGGCTGGGCGAAGAAGTCCGTAACGTCGTGGCGGCAGGCGCCGACTGGATTCACTTCGACGTGATGGACAACCATTACGTTCCCAACCTGACGATCGGCCCGATGGTCTGCGAGGCGATCCGCCCGCACGTGGACGTGCCCATCGACGTGCACCTGATGGTGCGCCCGGTCGACCGCATCGTGCCCGACTTCGCCAAGGCCGGCGCAAACCTCATTACGTTCCACCCGGAAGCCTCGGAGCACGTGGACCGCACGCTCGGCCTGATTCGCGACAACGGCTGCAAGGCCGGTCTCGTTTTCAACCCGGGCACCCCGCTGCACTACCTCGATCACGTGATGGACCGTCTGGACATGGTGCTGATCATGTCCGTCAACCCGGGTTTCGGCGGCCAGTCGTTCATTCCGGAAGCGCTCAACAAGCTGCGCGCCGTGCGCGCCCGTATCGACGCTTATACCGCCGAGACCGGCCGTGAGATCCGTCTGGAAATCGACGGCGGCGTGAAGGTCGACAACATCGCGGAGATCGCTGCCGCCGGTGCCGACACGTTCGTGGCCGGTTCGGCCATCTTCGGCAAACCCGACTACAAGGCGGTAATCGACCAGATGCGCGCCCAACTCGCGAGCGTCGCATGATCCAGAACCCGCATCTTCAACTGGACGGCATCCGCGCGGTGCTGATCGACCTCGACGGCACGCTCGTCGATACGGCAGGCGACTTCGGTGTGGCGTTGAACGCCATGCTGGCCGACCTCGGCGCCGAGCCTGTGCCGGTCGAGCGCCTGATGACGTTCGTGGGCAAGGGCACCGCCAATCTGGTGCGCAAGACGCTGGCCGAGCGCTTCCCCGAAAGCGAGATCGACGCGCTGTTCGATCGCGCGCAGGACAAGTACGAAGCCGTCTACACGTCGGTCAACGGCGAGAACACGGCGCTCTACCCGGAAGTGCGCGAGGGCCTCGCCGCCTTGCGTGAAGCGGGCCTGCCGGTCGCGTGCATCACCAACAAGCAGCATCGCTTCGCCGTGGCATTGCTCGAACACTACGGTCTCACCGATCAGTTCGATCTGGTGTACGGCGGCGATTCGTGGCCGAAGCGCAAGCCTGACCCGATGCCGCTCGTCAAAGCCTGCGAAGCGTTCGGCGTGACACCGGCGCAAACGGTGCTCGTCGGCGACTCGGGCAACGACGCGCAGGCCGCCCGCGCCGCGGGCTGCCGCTCGCTCACCGTGCCCTATGGCTACAACCATGGCGAATCTATACAGACGATCGACACGGATGGTATAGTTGCCTCAATTCTGGGCGCTGCCCGGGCGATCCTGCCCAAAGCTGCGTCCACACTGGCGAACTGAATTCGCCGTCTTCCACACTGCATTCAAACGCAATGTTCCTGAACAAGAAACGGAGTCTTAGCGTGATCGACCGGGGGGCCTGGCCCTGGCGACGCTGGTCCTGCTGAACCCTTCCCAAAGGGGTGGCCGGGACCGCTGGAGTTCGTCTTCAGCAACCCGTTTCTTGCATCGTTGTTGTTCCCAAGAAGTCATATATCGGCGCGTCGCCTCGTACGGCGTGCGGATTCGTCGAGACGCAGGGTCGCCGTCGCCTCCGGGTGCGCGCGCTCGCTGCGGCCCGACGTGGGTCAGCACATCCACCCCCGACATGACTCAGGTATTCTCAACGCCAATCCACGCCGATTCTGCGGGACCGCCCGCCGGCAACCAACTTGCAGGCAGAGTGCAACATGACCGAACTCGAATTCAAATCGCTGGCCAACCAAGGCTTTAACCGCATTCCGCTGATCGCGGAAGCCTTTGCCGATCTCGACACGCCGCTCTCGCTCTATCTGAAGCTCGCGCTCGGCGACCGCCGTGGGGCCAACACCTTCCTGCTCGAATCCGTCGTCGGCGGTGAACGCTTCGGCCGCTACTCGTTCATCGGCCTGTCGGCCCACACGTTGCTGCGCAGCTTCGGCCCGAAGACCGAAGTCGTGCGCGACGGCACGGTCGTCGAGACGCACGAAGGCGACCCGCTCGAATTCATCACCGCGTTCCAGGCGCGTTTCAAGGTCGCACTGCGCCCGGGCATGCCGCGTTTCTGCGGTGGCCTCGCCGGCTACTTCGGCTACGACGCCGTGCGCTACATCGAGAAGAAGCTCGCGCACACCACGCCGCGCGACGATCTGAACCTGCCGGACATCCAGTTGCTGCTCACGGAAGAACTCGCCGTGATCGACAACCTCACCGGCAAGCTCTACCTCATCATCTACGCCGATCCCACGCAGCCGGAAGCCTATTCGAAGGCACGCCTGCGTCTGCGCGAACTGCGCGCCCGCCTGAAAGCACCGGTCGACGCCCCGGTCACCTCGGGCAGCGTGCGCACCGAGACCTTCCGCGAATTCGCCAAGCCGGATTATCTGGCCGCCGTCGCCAAGGCCAAGGAAGCCATCGAGGCCGGCGAGCTGATGCAGGTGCAGGTCGGCCAGCGTCTCATCAAGCCGTATCGCGACGCCCCGCTCTCGCTCTACCGCGCGCTGCGCTCGCTCAATCCGTCGCCGTACATGTACTTCTACAATTTCGGCGATTTCCAGGTCGTGGGCGCGTCGCCGGAGATCCTCGTGCGTCAGGAGCGTCGTCAGACGCCGGATGGCGAGCATGAAATCGTGACGATTCGTCCGCTGGCCGGTACGCGCCCGCGCGGCGCCACGCCGGAGCGCGACGCAGAGCTGGCGAAGGAATTGCTTGGCGATCCGAAGGAAATCGCCGAACACGTGATGCTGATCGATCTGGCGCGTAACGACGTGGGCCGCATCGCACAGACCGGCACCGTCGAAGTCACCGACAAGATGATCATCGAGAAGTACTCGCACGTGCAGCACATCGTCAGCTCGGTCGAAGGTCGTCTGCAGCCCGGTCTGTCGAACATCGACGTGCTGCGTGCCACCTTCCCGGCCGGCACGCTCACCGGCGCACCGAAGGTTCGCGCCATGGAGCTGATCGACGAACTCGAACCGGTCAAGCGCGGCCTGTACGGCGGTGCCGTCGGCTATCTGTCGTTCGGCGGGGAAATGGACGTGGCCATCGCGATTCGCACTGGCGTCGTCAAGGACGGCAACCTCTATGTGCAAGCCGCTGCCGGTATCGTCGCCGACTCGGTGCCCGAATCCGAATGGCAAGAGACGGAAAACAAGGCCCGCGCCGTGCTGCGCGCCGCCGAACAGGTGCAGGACGGACTCGACGCCGAGTACTGATCCACACGGTGCGTCGTTGTCCTTTGACGACAGACGCACCATTGCACCAATGTGAAGCGCATTGCGGTTTAAAACGCAATCGCCTCACGTGGATTGCCAGCGAACCATGCCACATCGTGAAAGGCCCCGAGTCGATGCTCTAGTCGATTCGGGGCCTTTCTTGATTTAGCACAACCGTTCGCTTTTTTCGTCTCCTCCGGTATACGCCGATTGACGTCACCCAAGATATAGTTAGGTGTCCGTCGGGAGGTCGAAGCTTCTATGGCGAAACCATGCAATCCACGTATGCGTTCCGGCGTCGCGAATATCCTTGCGATGCCCCCAACGTCCATCAGGTCCGTCAGGCTCATCAGGCCTGTGACCATCGCGGCCGTGCTGGCTGTCACGGTACTGAGCGGCTGTATATCGATGGCGCCCACTTACGAGCGCCCTGCCGCCCCTGTCCCCAATGTGTGGACACCGGATGTCAGCGCCTCCCCGGCCACCGCCACTGCGCAACCGGCATCTGCGCTCGACTGGCGTGAATATTTCGCCGATCCGCAGCTACGCAGCCTCATCGACACCGCACTCGCCAACAACCGCGATCTGCGCGTGGCACTCGCGCGTGTCGAACAATCTCGTGCGGTATATGGCATTCAGCGCGCCGATCTCTTTCCTGCATTGGGCGTCGGCGCCAGCGGAACACGTCAGCGGCTGCCCGGCGACCTGAGCCTCACCGGCAATCCCTACATCAGCAGTCAGTATCAGGTCGGCCTCGGTCTATCGACATGGGAGCTCGACTTCTGGGGCCGCATCCGCAACCTCAAGGATGCGGCGCTCGACGATTATCTGGCGTCCGATGCCTCTCGCCGCGCGCTCGAACTGAGTCTGATCTCACAAGTGGCGCAAACGTGGCTGAGTCTGCGCGAATTCGACGAACGCATCGCGCTCGCGCAACAGACCGTGGACAGCCGCGCCGAGTCGCTGCGGATTTTCACGCGACGCGAGCAAGTCGGCTCCACGTCGAAGCTCGATCTCACGGAAGTCACCACGCTCTGGCAACAGGCGCGTGCGCTGGTGACGCAACTCGAGCAGCAACGCGCCACGCAGGCGCACGCGTTGCAGGTGCTCGTCGGCGTGCCGATCGACACCTCGCCGCAAGCGCTCGACCGCATGGCCGACGACGCCAGCCTGATGCGCGATCTCGAACCCGGCCTGCCGTCGTCGTTGCTGGAAGACCGCCCGGACATCATCGCGGCCGAGTATCAACTGCGCGCCGCACACGCGAACATCGGCGCCGCGCGCGCGGCGTTCTTCCCGCAGATCACGCTGACCGGCTCCGTCGGCACCGCGAGCAGCGCGCTCGATGGCTTGTTCAAGGCCGGCAGCGCCGCATGGACATTCACCCCGAGCATCAACATCCCGATCTTTCAGGGCGGACGCCTCGTGAACAACCTCGATCTGGCCGAAGCGCGCCGGGTCGAATCGGTCGCGAACTACGAGAAGACGATTCAGGGCGCGTTTCGCGATGTGGCCGACGCACTGAGCGCACGTCGTTGGCTGGCCGATCAGGTCACGATTCTGCAAGCCACGCAGGACGCGCAGGCCGAACGCGCACGTCTTGCCAAGCTGCGCTACGACCACGGCGCCGCAGCCTTCCTCGAAGTGCTCGACGCCCAACGCGATCTCCTCGCCATCGAACAACAAACGGTCCAGACGCGCCGCGCGTTGCTGTCCGCGCGCGTGTCGCTGTACACGGCGCTCGGCGGCGGCAGTCGCCTCATGCCCGCGGCCGACACCCCTGGCGGTGCGTTCGCCCGCACGCCACGGGTGATCGAACCGGTCGCGCCGGCATCGCCAGCGTCGCCCGCAACAGCGCCGACGCAGACCGTCCAATAAATTCAAGAGGTCACAGAACATGACGCTTCCCAATACCAAAAAACTGATTCCCGCGCTGATCGTGCTCGTCGTGATCGGGCTGGCATGGTACGGATGGAAGACGTACAGCAACACCGGCCCCGGCGACGGTTTCGCCAGCGGCAACGGGCGCATCGAAGCGACCGAAGTCGACATCGCGACGAAGATGGCCGGACGCGTCGAAGCCATTTACGTGCGCGAGGGTGACTTCGTGAAGGCCGGTCAGGTGCTCGCCAAAATGCAGATCGACACGCTCTCCGCGCAACGCGACGAAGCCCGCGCCCAGTATCAGCAGGCCGTGACCAACGTTGCGGCGATTCAGGCCCAGGCCGCCGCGCGCCTGTCGGACAAAGCTACCGCCGAGGCCAACGTCGCCGCGCGCGAAGCCGAACTCGACGCCGCCCAGCGACGTCTCTCCCGCTCGGAAACGCTCTCGAAAGAAGGCGCCTCATCGGTGCAGGAACTGGACGACGACCGCGCCCGCGTGCGCAGCACTCGCGCGGCCGTAACGGCCGCACGCGCGCAAGTCGCCGCCGCCCAATCGGCCGTCGAAGCGGCCAACGCACAGGTCACCGGTTCGAAGTCGACGGTCGAAGCCGCACAGGCCACCATCAACCGCATCGAGGCCGACATCACCGACAGCGAACTGAAAGCCCCGCGCGACGGGCGCGTGCAGTATCGCGTCGCGCAACCGGGGGAGGTGCTTGCCGCTGGCGGCAAAGTGCTCAACCTCGTCGACCTGTCGGACGTGTACATGACGTTCTTCCTGCCCGAAGCCGTCGCAGGCCGCCTCGCGATGGGCGCCGAGGCCCGCATCGTGCTCGACGCCGCACCGCAGTTCGTGATCCCGGCCAGCATCTCGTTCGTCTCCAGCACGGCGCAATTCACGCCGAAGACGGTCGAGACGGAGAGCGAGCGTCAGAAGCTGATGTTTCGCGTGCGCGCGCAGATCGCCCCTGAATTACTGCAACAGCATCTAAAGCTCGTGAAGACCGGCCTGCCCGGTGTGGCATGGGTCAAGACCGACAGCAAGGCCGAATGGCCGGCCCAGTTGCAGACGAAGCTGCCGCAGTGAGTCCCGCATCATGACGGCGACCTCTCCTCCTCCCGATCGCAACACCGCGCCACCGGTCGTGCATGTGGTCGACGTCACGCTGACGTATGGCCGCAAGACCGTCGCGCTCGACAACGTCTCCATCGACATTCCGGCGAACTGCATGGTCGGTCTGATCGGGCCGGACGGTGTCGGCAAGTCGACGCTGCTCTCGCTGATCGCCGGCGCGCGTGCCGTGCAGACGGGTACCGTCGAGGCGCTGGGCGGCGACATGGCGAGCAAGGCGCACCGCGACCTCGTGTGCCCGCGCATCGCCTACATGCCGCAGGGACTGGGCAAGAACCTCTATCCGACGCTCTCCGTCGAAGAGAACCTGCAATTCTTCGCGCGCCTGTTCGGTCACGACGCCGCCGAGCGACGCCGTCGCATCGACGACCTCACTCGCAGCACCGGTCTGCACCCGTTCCTCGATCGTCCTGCGGGCAAGCTCTCGGGCGGCATGAAGCAAAAGCTCGGCCTGTGCTGTGCGCTGATCCACGACCCCGACCTGCTGATTCTCGACGAGCCCACCACCGGCGTGGACCCGCTCGCCCGCGCGCAATTCTGGGACCTGATCGCACGCATCCGGCGCGAGCGGCCGGGCATGAGCGTGATCGTCGCCACGGCGTACATGGACGAAGCGCAGCGCTTCGACTGGCTCGTCGCCATGGACGCCGGCAAGGTGCTCGCCACCGGCACGCCGGCCCAACTGCTTGAGCGCACCGGACGCGACAACCTCGAAGCGGCCTTCATCGATCTGCTACCCGACGAGAAGAAGCGCGGCTACGAGCCCGTGGTGATCCCGCCGCTGCACATCGACGAACACACGGAGATCGCCATCGAAGCCAAGGGGCTCACGATGCGCTTCGGCGATTTCGTCGCCGTCGATCACGTGGACTTCCGCATTCGGCGCGGCGAGATCTTCGGCTTTCTCGGCTCGAACGGCTGCGGCAAGTCGACCACGATGAAGATGCTCACCGGCCTGCTTCAGGCCAGCGAGGGGCAAGCGTGGCTGTTCGGCCACGAGGTCGACCCAAAGGACATCGACACCCGGCGCCGCGTGGGCTATATGTCGCAGGCGTTCTCGCTCTACACCGAACTGACGGTGCACCAGAACCTCGTGCTGCATGCGCGTCTGTTCCACGTGCCGGAAGCGGAGGTCGAATCGCGCGTTGCGGAGATGGTGCAGCGCTTCGATCTCGCGGAGGTCGTGGACTCGCTGCCCGACAGCATTCCGCTTGGCATGCGTCAACGCCTGTCGCTCGCGGTCGCGATGGTGCACAAGCCCGAACTGCTGATTCTCGACGAGCCGACCTCGGGCGTCGATCCGGTGGCGCGCGACAACTTCTGGCGTCTGCTGGTCGAGCTCTCACGTCGTGACCGTGTGACGATCTTCATCTCCACCCACTTCATGAACGAGGCCGACCGCTGCGACCGCATCTCGCTGATGCATGCCGGCCGTGTACTCGTTTCCGATCCGCCCGCGAAGATCACGCGAGACAAGGGCGCCGACACCCTCGAACAGGCGTTCATCGAATACCTCGTGGAAGCGGGCGGCGGAACCCCCGAAGCGCCGGAGACACCCAAATCGGAAGCCCCGCCGGTCGAAACGGCACACGCGAAACATAAGGGGTTCTCTCTCAGCCGCATGATCAGCTACCTCTGGCGCGAGACGCTGGAGTTGCAGCGCGACCCGGTGCGCGCCACGCTCGCGCTCGTCGGCTCGCTCGTGCTCATGCTGGTGATGGGCTACGGCATCAGCATGGACGTGGAAGACCTGCGTTACGCCGTGCTCGATCGCGACCAGACAACCCTGAGCCAGAACTACGCGCTGAACATCGCGGGCTCGCGTTACTTCATCGAACAGCCACCCATCACCGATTACGACGACATGGACCGACGGCTGCGCGACGGCGAACTGTCGCTCGCGATCGAAATCCCGCCGGGCTTCGCCCGTGACGTCTCGCGCGGCAAAGCCGTGCAGATCGGCGCCTGGATCGACGGCGCCATGCCGATGCGTGCGGAGACGGTGCAAGGCTACGTGCAGGGGATGCATCAGAACTGGCTGGCCGATCAGTCGTTGCGACGGCTCGGCGTGAGGCCCACGGCGTCGCTCGACATCGAGACACGCTATCGCTACAACCCCGACGTCAAGAGTCTGCCGGCGATGGTCCCGGCCGTGATCCCGCTGCTCCTGCTCATGCTGCCCGCCATGCTCACCGCGCTGTCCGTCGTGCGCGAGAAGGAGCTGGGGTCGATCCTGAACCTGTACGTCACGCCCGTCACGCGCACGGAATTCCTGATCGGCAAGCAGATTCCGTATGTGGCGCTCGCCATGCTCAACTTCCTGCTCATGGCGCTGATCGCGGTGACGCTGTTCGGCGTTCCCATCAAGGGAAGCTTCTTGACGCTGATCACCGCCGTCTTCATTTTCAACGTGGTCGCCACCGGCATTGGCCTGCTCGCGTCCACCTTTACCCGCAGCCAGATCGCGGCCCTGTTCTTCACGATGATCGGCACCATGATTCCGGCGATCCAGTTCTCCGGGATGATCACGCCGGTGCCGTCGATGGAGGGCTCGGGCCGGTTCATCGGCGAGATCTATCCGGCGACTTACATGCTGATCATCAGTCGGGGCGTCTTCAACAAGGCGCTCGGCTTCGGCGATCTCGGTAACGCCTTCTGGCCGATGCTCATCGCCGTGCCCGTGATTCTGGGCGCCACGATCCTGCTGCTCAAGAAACAGGACAAGTGATGGCCAGCCCGAGCACACCGCAAGCGGAAGCGCCCACCCCGCCTAATTCGCCACCACCGCCACCGCCACCGTCGACGGCAAGCGTCGCGCCACCGCGCCGCAAGCATCCGTGGTTGCGGCATCTCGCGAACATCTACCGGCTCGGCGTGAAGGAGTTATGGAGCCTCGTGCGCGATCCGATGATGCTCGTGCTCATCATCTACACCTTCACGGCGTCGGTGTATTCAGCCGCCACCGCGCAGCCCGACACGCTGCATCTGGCGCCCATCGCGATCGTCGACGAAGACGTCTCGCCGCTCTCGCAACGCATCGTCTCGGCGTTCTATCCGCCGCAGTTCACCACGCCACAAATGATCACGGCAGACGCCGTCGACCGGGGCATGGACGCGGGCGCATACACGTTCGCGCTCAACATTCCGCCGAATTTTCAGCGCGACATTCTGGCCGGACGCGCCGCCGAAGTGCAGCTCAACGTCGACGCCACGCGCATGAGTCAGGCCTTCTCCGGCAGCGGTTACGTGCAGCAGATCGTGTCGTCGGAGGTGCGCGAATTCCTTCAGCGATACCGGGCGACGCCCGAGTTGCCTGTCGATCTGGCGCTGCGCGTGCGCTTCAATCCGACGCTGGAGCGCGCGTGGTTCGGCTCGCTCATGCAGATCATCAACAACATCACCATGTTGTCGATCATTCTCACCGGTGCGGCGCTCATTCGCGAGCGCGAGCACGGCACCATCGAGCACTTGCTCGTCATGCCGGTGACACCGACCGAGATCATGCTGGCGAAAGTCTGGTCGATGGGACTGGTGGTGCTGATCGCTGCGGCGATGTCGTTGTGGCTGATCGTGAGCGGCGCGCTGCACGTGCCGATAGGCGGCTCGGTGGCCCTGTTCCTGCTCGGCGCGACGTTGCATCTGTTCGCGACCACGTCGATGGGGATTTTTCTCGCCACGCTGGCGCGCTCGATGCCGCAATTCGGCATGTTGCTGATTCTGGTACTGCTGCCGCTGCAAATGCTCTCCGGCGGGAACACGCCGCGCGAGAGCATGCCGAAGCTGGTGCAGGACGTGATGCTCGCTGCGCCCACGACGCATTTCGTCGAGCTGGGTCAGGCGATTCTGTTCCGTGGCGCCGGGATCGGCGTCGTGTGGGTGCAGTTCCTGGCGCTCGCCGTCATCGGCGCCGTGTTCTTCACCTTCTCGCTGCGGCGCTTTCGCCGCACGCTCAGTTCGATGGCGTAACGTCGCGTTGCGTCTGCCGCGCGCAGGGGATTGGCCGGGTTCCGGCGCATCCGCCGATTCCCCGCCCGGCGCTTGCAACGCTCGCGATCTTTGCGGCGTTCGCCCACCCTGTCATGCCGGATTTGTGAGGTCATTGCCATGCCCGCCAAGTCGTCATCCCTGTCAGCCCCGTCAGCCGCACTCGAACGCAACGCTTCGCGTCGTGCCACCGCCCGTACCGCCACTACTGCCGCCACGGCCTCAAGCACCGGCAACGCCCCGTGGCTCGCCGCCAGTCCGTGGCTGAACCACCTGCCGTGGATGGCCGCTGCCGCCGAATATGCCGTCGATGCCTGGCAGCGCAGCGTACTGTTCGCGGATGTCATGCGCCAGCGCGGCAATCAGTATCAGGAACATCTGGCCGAGTCGGCCCCCAACGTGCTCGACTTCGCCTCGGAAGTGATTCTCGACGGACACGACCTGCCGCGTCCCTGCAACTACAGCCTGATGCGCATCGTGCCGCCCAAGGACACGCCCACGCTGCCCAACGCACGTCCGTTCGTGGTCGTCGATCCGCGCGCCGGGCACGGCCCGGGCATCGGCGGCTTCAAGCCCGACAGCGAGATCGGCGCCGCCCTGCGCGCCGGACATCCCTGCTATTTCGTCGGCTTCCTGCCCGACCCCGTGCCGGGGCAAACGGTGGAAGACGTCATGCGAGCGGAAGCGGCGTTTCTGGAAAAGGTGATTTCGCTGCACCCGGAGAGCGCGGGCAAACCGGCGGTGATCGGCAACTGTCAGGCGGGGTGGCAGATATTGATGACCGCCGCGATGCGCCCGGAACTGTTCGGCCCGATCATCGTGGCGGGCGCGCCGCTGTCTTACTGGGCCGGCTGGCGCGGACGCAACCCCATGCGCTACTCGGGCGGCCTGCTCGGCGGCAGTTGGCTCACTGCGCTCACGAGCGATCTGGGCGACGGCCGCTTCGACGGTGCGTGGCTCGTCGAGAACTTCGAAAACCTCGATCCGGCGAACACGCTGTGGCGCAAGAAGTATCACCTGTACGCCAATGTCGACACCGAAGCGCCGCGCTATCTCGGCTTCGAAAAGTATTGGGGCGGCCATGTCTTCCTGAACGCGCAGGAGATGCAGTACATCGTCGACAACCTTTTCGTCGGCAACCGGCTCACGAGCGCGGAGCTGATCACGAGCGACGGCATCCGCCTCGACCTGCGCAACATTCGCTCGCCCATCGTCGTGTTCTGCTCCTACGGCGACAACATCACGCCGCCCCCGCAAGCCCTCGGCTTCGTCACCGACATGTATCGCGACGACGCGGAAGTCCTCAGTCACGACCAGACCATCGTGTACGCGACGCACGACAGCATCGGGCACCTCGGCATCTTCGTCTCGGGTAGCACGGGTCGTAAGGAGCACCGCAAGTTCGTCAACAACATCGATCTGATCGACGTGCTGCCCGCCGGCATCTATCAGGCGCAGATCGCAGACAAGACCGACGACACGCTGCACGGCGAACTGGCGGACGGCGACTACGTGATGTCGATCCAGCGGCGCAGCGTCGACGATGTCCGCGCCATCGTGCAACCGGATACGGAGAGCGATCGGCGTTTTGCCGCGGTAGCGCATCTGTCCGACATCCACCTCGGGCTTTACCGCAGCCTCGTCCAGCCGTGGGTGCGCGCCATGGTCACGCCGACCTCGGCTTACTGGATGCGTGTCCTGCATCCGCTGCGCGTGAGCTACGAGTTGTGGTCGGATCGCAATCCGTTCGCGGTGCCGTTTGCGGACAAGGCCGAGCGTGTGCGGGACGCGCGTCATCCCGTATCTCCCGACAATCCGTTCCTGGCACTGGAGACGGCAGTGTCGAGCGCCATCGAACAGTCGCTGAACTTCTATCGCGACGTGCGCGACGACGGCTACGAGAAGGCGTTCGAGCTGATCTACGGGCAACCGTGGGTGCAGGCGCTGGCGGGCCTGCATGGCAGCGATGGCACGGCAGTGCGCGTGCATCCGGGTACATCGCCGGAGCACGTGGCATTCGTGAAGGAGACACTGGCGCTGCGGCGTCACGAACTGCGTCAGGGCGGTGTGCTCGAAGCTGGTATTCGCGCGCTGATCTGGGTGCATCGCCTGCATGGCGAGGCGGACGAACGTCAGTTCAACCTCGCGCGGTCGTTGCCGCGGGGCGACGCGCAGATGTCCATCGAGCGTTTCCGCGAGATCATCCGCCGTCAGGCCGGATTGCTGCGCATGGCGCCCAACGCCGCGATGGAAGCGATTCCGGGGATGCTCGCGCAGGCGTCACCCGAGCACATCCGTCTGGTGGCGAAGGCCGTTCGGGATCTGAGTTTTGCCGTGCCGTTGCAGGACGGCGAGCAAAGCGATCTGGAACGCGTGCTGGGTGTGTTCGAGCACGCGGCGCAGAAGCGGGAAGCTGAAACGGGGGTAACCACGAAGGCGCGCACGAAACCGAGCACGAAACCGCGTTCGACGCGGGGTGCAGCAAGCCGCGAGGCTTCGGCGACCGCGACGCCTGCCGCGACGAAGACCGTGAGTGCTACCAAAACGGCAGGGCCGAAGCGGGCGGCGAAGGCGAAGTCGACGACCTGAATGCCTGAATGCGGCGTGATGGCGGCCGTCCCGTCGCCGCCGTCACGTCACCTCATCCGCCCGTTGGCACGTGCAACCGTGCCAGCAGACCACCGCCCTCACGCGGCGTGAACTCCAGCGTCGCATCGAATCGTCTGGCGATGGCTTGCACGATGGAGATGCCCAACCCCGCGCCCTCGCCCCGCTTGCGCCCCTGATCTCCGCGCCAGAATCGCTGCCCGAGCCTGAGCGTCTGTTCGGGGGCGAGCCCCGGCCCCCGGTCGCCCACTTCGATGCAGTAACGACGGTTGGCCTCGTCGGCACGCACCGTCAGCGTGATTTCGCTGCCGGCGGGCGAATAGCGCATAGCGTTGTCCACGATGTTTCTGAGCGCTGTGCCTAGCATCGAGCGTGGCAACGCCGAGCCGCTGTCCACGCCCACCATGCGGAAGACGAAACGATCCGTCTCCCCCCACTCGCTGAGCACGTCGTCGATCACGCTACCGACCGACTCGCACTTGTCGTGCGCGTGCACCGGCGCTTCGGTCTGCGCGAGCGTCATCAACTGATCCAGCGTATGCCGCAGCCGTCGCACACCGGTGCTTGCCTGTTGCAGCGCCAGCTTCGAAGCATGCCCTTGCGTCATCTCCGCCACCTGCAAGTGCGTGTCGACGGCTGTGAGCGGGGTGCGAAGTTCGTGCGCGGCGCCATCGGTGAATGCGCGCTGTCCCGCCAGCGTCGTCGCCAGACGATCCAGCCAGCCGTTCAATGCCGTGACGACCGGCCTCAGCTCGGTCGGCGCCTGCCCGATATCCACGGGCGTCGTATCGTCGGTGCGCTTGTGCCTGAGCGCGACGCGCAACGTGTTCAACGGCTGGAGTCCGCGTCCGATGCCGATCCACAACGCGAGCAGCCCGCCAACGACCGCGATCAGGAACGGCACGCCCGCAGCACGCAGCATGTCGCGCGTGAGCACGGCGCGCCGGTCAACGAGATCCGCCGTCATCACCTGATAGCCGCCCGCGTCCTGCAACACGTAGATGCGCCACTGGCGGCCATCGATCTCGCGTGTGCTGAAGCCGGTCGGTAGCGAAAGCGACGACGATTGCGGGCCGCCGTCGGTATGCGCCAGCACCGCGCCCTGCAAGGAACGGATTTCGCAGGCAATACCATCGCCCGCTCCCGCACGGATCACGTCGCCCCAGTCCCGGCCCTCGGTATGCGGCGAGAACGCAGCGCGTGCCATCAATCCCGAGACCATCGTCGCCGACATCGCGAGACGTTCGTCGAGCGTATCGTCGAGGCTCGCGCGCACGCCGCGCATCATCCAGCCCGCTGCCGCCGTCCACAGCAAGATCAGCGCCACCCCGGCGATCAGTACCGCCCTTAGCCGAAGACTCATGACAAGCTCCATCCCAGCCGGTATCCGAGGCCGCGGGCGGTCTGGATCGCGTCGCCGCCGAGCTTGCGGCGCACATTGTGAATGTGAACGTTCAGCACGTTGCTGTTGACGCGCTCCGTCATGCCGTACAAGCGCACGTGCAGCATGTCGGGCGACAGCCAGCGGCCCCGGCTGCTGGCGAGATAGGCGAGCAGGTCGACTTCGCGGCGGGAGAGTTCGACGGGCGCGCCGTCGAGCCAGGCGAGACCGCTCGCCGGATCAAGACGCAGGGGACCGGCTTCGATGACGTGCGCCGCGCGACCCTGCGTACGGCGCACCAATGCATGCAGACGCGCCGCCAGTTCGCGCAGATCGAACGGCTTGACCATGTAGTCGTCGGCCCCGGCATTGAGACCGGCGATGCGATGCTCGATGCCGTCGCGCGCAGTGAGGATGAGTACCGGGACATCCGGCTCCACGGCGCGCACGCTGGCGATGATGTCGAGACCGTCGCCATCGGGCAGACCGAGGTCGAGCACGAGCGCGTCGAACGTGTTTTCCGCATGCGCCGCGATGGCCGCTTCGCCACAGACACTCGCCTCGACGTGAATTCCCAAAGTCGAGAGGCCGGCAACGATGCCGCTCGCGATCAGAGAATCGTCCTCTACCAACAGTACTCGCATGGATTCACGCCTCTCGTCGGCCGCTTTGCGACCTTTTGTCAGCACCGCGACATGTTACGTATTTCGTGTATTCGGGGGATACGGCGTTTCGCACCGGGCCGCCCGTTAACTCTCAGTTAATCGTCCTCCGCCACGCTCTGTCTCGCTTCGACTGTTTAGGGAGGACAGATTGTTTCGTCGAATCGTTTTCATCTTTGTGATTTTGCTCGGCGCGCTCGGTGCGCTTCGCGTCACGCCCGCCACTGCCGCTTTTCCGTGGCAGTCCGGCTCGCAGGTGTTAGAAGCGTCGCAGGTGCTGCGTCTCGATGCGCCAAGGTACGAAGATGGTGGCATCTCCATTGGCAGCCGCATTGCTAAGGATCACTACGTTTATCGTCATTCGCTGCGCGTGGAGGATGCTCATGGCAAGCCCGTCGCGTTCACGCTCTCCGACGGCAAGCCTCACACCGACGAGTTCTTCGGCAAATCGGAGATCTACTATGACGACGATCTGCGGCTGAAGTTGCCGGCGCAGACGTCGGACTATGTCGTACTTCATTGGCAAGGCTGTGCGCAGGCAGGAATCTGCTATCCACCGCAGACCTTCCGGATACCGTTGCCCAAAGCCGTCCCGTCGACAGGTTCAGGTGACGCCTCGCAGGCGCTCGTCACGACAGAGGCAGCGGTCGAGTCGGCCGCATCGTTCCCGTCGTCCGGTGCGCTCTCGGCACACGACACCCCCGATGCCGATGCCGATGCCGATAAGACAGCGGCTGCCGTGGCGGCGTCCACGGCCACGACCGCAGCGGCGGCCGCCGCTGCGCTGGACGACGACACCCACGCCGAGTCGCTGGCGGCCGATCAGGAAACGGCCCGTCAGCTCGCAACACTCGACCCCATTGCCGCCAAGCTGCTGTTCTTCGGTCTCGGATTGATGCTGGCTTTCACGCCGTGCGTGCTGCCGATGATCCCCATCGTCTCGACGATGATCGTGGGCAATCGCCCCTCGCCGATGCGTGCGTTGGGGTTGTCGTCGGCTTACGTGGTGACGATGGCACTGACGTATGCCAGCGTTGGCGTGGCCGCCGCGCTCGCGGGGGCCAATCTGCAAGCGACGCTGCAATCGCCCTGGCTGCTCACGGCCTTCGCGGCGCTGTTTCTGGTGCTGGCGGCGTCGTTGTTCGGTCTGTTCGAGATTCGCCTGCCGTCGTTCATCGTGAACCGGCTCGACGCCGCCGGACGCCACCGCCCGGGCGGCAGTCTCGCGAGCGCCGCCGCGCTGGGCTTTCTCTCGGCGTTGCTCGTCGGTCCCTGCATGACGGCGCCGCTCGCGGGCGCGCTGCTCTACATCGGCCAGACCGGCAACGCGTGGATGGGGGGCGGTGCACTCTTCGCGATGGGGCTCGGTATGGGCATGCCGTTGCTGGCCATCGCGCTGTTCGGCGCGCGCATTCTGCCGCGCCCCGGGCCGTGGATGGTGCGCGTGCGCATCGCGTTCGCTTACGTCATGGTCGGCATGGCCGTCATGATGCTGAACCGCTTTCTGCCGGGGGCCGTCGGTCTGGCGCTGTGGGGTGCGCTCGGCCTTGGGCTGGCCGTCGGTCTCGCGGGCTGGGCGTGGGCGATCCGTGGCAAGACGGCGTGCTGGGCATTGGTCTTCCTTGGCATCCTGACCGGCCTCTGGTCCGTGATGGTGCTCGTGGGAGCCGCGTCGGGTAGCGACTCGTTCGTGCGGCCGCTGGCGCAGGTGAGACCCGCCGGATACGCTGCCGACGGTGTCAGTGCCGGCCCCCTTGCCAGTCAGCGCACCGGGGCGGTCGAGTACGTCGGGGTCAAGTCCGTGCAGGACGTCGATGCCCGCGTCGCGCAGGCAGCCGCACAGGGGCAGTGGACCCTCATCGACTTCTATGCCGACTGGTGCGTGAGTTGCCACGTCATCGAACGAAACGTCTTCGCTAACCCGACGGTGTCAGCGCGTCTGGCGCAGATGCAGGTGCTCCGCCCGGACGTGACGAAGAACGACGCCATCGATCAGGCGTTGATGAAGCGCTGGGGCGTGTTGGGCCCGCCCACGCTCATCCTCATCGATGCGACGGGCCAGGAAGTGCGCGAGCACCGCATGGTCGGCGAGACGAGCGTGAACACGTTCCTGAGCCGTCTCGATGCGGCGCAGCGCGCGAACCCGGCGCAAGCGTCATGATCGGCATCGGTCCCTTCCCGATGAAGACCGCAGCCGTGATAGCCGCGGCGGTGCTCGCGTGGATCGTTGCGCGATATGCGCTGCGCGCCAGCGACGTCACTTCGCGGCGCGCGGGTGCCAGCGTACTGCTCGACGCGCTGGCCGTCGGTCTGTTCACCGCGCGGGCGGTATATGTGGTGCGCTGGTGGCCGGATTACTCGGTATCGCCAGCGTCGATGATCGCGCTCGGCGACGGCGGCTTCGATGTCTGGGCCGGCGTCGGCGCCGCGTTGGCGTGGGCACTCTGGCGCACACGCCAACACCGGACACAGCGACGACCGATGCTCGCCGGCATGGCGGCCGGGCTGGCGATCTGGGGTGTCATGCACGTCGGCCTGACGTTCATGCTGCGCGAAGCGCCGCCGTTACCGGCCCTGACACTCACGGACATCGCGGGTCGACCGGTGTCGCTGGACACGCATCGCGGCAAACCCATCGTGATGAATCTCTGGGCGAGCTGGTGTCCGCCCTGCCGTCGCGAAATGCCGGTACTGGCGCAGGCCCAGGCGGACTATCCGGACGTGCGCTTCCTGATGATCAATCAGGGCGAGACGGCGAACACGGTCGAGGCGTTCATGACGTCGCAGGGCCTCACGTTCGATCATCTGTTGCTCGATCCCGAGTCGCAGGCCATGCGAGCAGTCGAGACGCGCGCGCTTCCCACCACGCTGTACTTCGATGCCCACGGCCGTCTGGTCGACGCCCATCTGGGCGAACTCACCGCCGCGCGTCTGCGCGACGCGCTGGACGACCTGCGCCGGCAAACATCCCGATCCGCCCCACCTGCCGCTGTTTCAACATCTCAGGCGTCTCCGGCGTCGTCCCCATCCAAGGAGTAACCCATGTCGGTTCGCAAGACTCTCGCTTTCATTGCCGGTCCCTCGTTTGCCGGACTCATCGCGCTCGGCTTCCCGATGACCGGCATGTCGGCCGATATCGCCGCTGCCGCCCCCACTGCGACAGTCGCCACGCCCGGCGCAACGCCGAAGCCCGCCATATTGCAGGCGCTGGAGCGCGAAGGCGTGACGGCGCTGCAACCGTTCGATACGGGGGTCAAGGACCTGAGCGGCTTCGCTGGCCTTGCCGGTCAGCAGCCCATGGCCGTCTATTTGCTCCCGGACGGCAACGGCATCGTCGGCACCCGCATCGGCGCAGACGCCAAGCCGCTGGACGTCGAACGGGTCACGAAGCTCATCGAGAAGCCGCTGGGCGACGCGGTCTGGTCGAAGCTCTCGTCGTCTCACTGGGTGCAGGACGGCAAGAAGGACGCGCCGCGCATCGTCTACACGTTCAGCGACCCGAACTGCCCCTACTGCAACCGCTTCTGGGAGTCGGCACGTCCGTGGGTCGACGCAGGCAAAGTGCAGTTGCGACATGTGCTCGTGGGCGTGATCAAGGCGGATAGTGTGACAAAGGCGGCGGCCATTTTCGGTGCACCGAATCCGTCGGCGGCACTCACGCAGAACGAGCAGAAATTCAAGCAGGGCGGGATCAAACCGGCTCGCGATGTCACGAAGGCCGTCGCACAGAAGCTGGAGGCCAATCAGATGCTCATGGCCGAACTCGGTTTCCGTGGCACGCCCGGTATCGTCTATCGCAACGACAGGGGGGTCGTGGAGCGCGCCAACGGCATGCCGCCGCCCGACGCGCTCACCACCATTCTCGGCGCGCGCTGAGCACGCACCGAGACGGTCCCGGGGCGGCCCATCGCGGGTCGCCCAGAGGCTTCGCGCTGGCCGGGCGACGTAGCAGAATCATCGAACGATCAACGCCGTCAGGCGCAAATTCTTGCAGAAAACGCGCGGATGACGCATGAAACACGTCGAATGGCCGCTTTTTGCGACACCCGCCCACGACCCGGCGCAGATGCTGCTACAATCGCCTCACTATGAAGTCGCATCAGTCTTCCTCCCTCCTCTGGTCGCCCCTGACCGCTGCCCTGCGCTGGTGGCGGTAACCCGCCACGTCTATCTCATCCCCATAGCGCCCTCCCCCGCGGACCGCGAAGTCAATGTGGGGGCACGCTCAGGGGACACTCGCAAATTCCACGCGTTCGACAATCTTTGTCACCAGACGAACAGGGACCATCATGCTGCTGATGATCGACAACTACGACTCGTTTACCTACAACATCGTCCAGTACTTCGGTGAGCTGGGCGAAGACGTACGGGTCTTCCGCAACGACGAAATCACGCTCGACGACATCGCCGGGCTTGCCCCTGAACGCATTTGCCTCTCACCCGGCCCGAGCTGCCCGGCCAATGCAGGCATCACCCTCGACGTGCTCAAGCGCTTCGCCGGCGAAGTCCCGATTCTTGGCGTCTGCCTCGGCCATCAGGCCATCGGTGAAGCCTTCGGCGGGAAGGTCATCCGGGCGCAGCAGATCATGCACGGCAAGGTGAGCGAGATCGAAACCACGCAACAAGGTGTGTTCGCGAACCTGCCCAAGCGCTTCACCGTCACCCGGTACCACTCGCTCGCCATCGAGCGCGCGTCGCTGCCCGACTGCCTCGAAGTCACCGCCTGGACGGACGACGGCGAGATCATGGGCGTGCGTCACAAGACGCTCGACGTCGAAGGCGTGCAATTCCACCCCGAGTCGATTCTGTCGGAGCATGGCCACGCCGTGCTGCGCAACTTCCTGCAAGCTGCGCCGCGCAACGCCATCGCTGCCTGATGTCGCCCGCCGCCGTGTGTAGCGTCGTGTCTGCGGTCATGACGGAATCCATCCCTACCGACAGAGGAGAAGACAACCAATGATTACCCCGCAAGAAGCGCTTCAGCGCACCATCGAACACCGCGAAATCTTCCACGACGAGATGCTGCATCTGATGCGTCTCATCATGAAGGGCGAGATCTCGCCGGTCATGTCGGCCGCCATCATTACCGGCCTGCGCGTGAAGAAGGAAACCATCGGCGAGATCGCTGCCGCCGCACAGGTCATGCGCGAGTTCGCCAATCATGTCGATGCGCCGTCGGACGAGCATTTCGTCGACATCGTGGGCACCGGCGGCGATGTGTCGCATACGTTCAACATCTCCACGGCATCGATGTTCGTTGCCGCCGGCGCAGGCGCGAAGGTCGCCAAGCACGGCAATCGCGGCGTGAGCTCGAAGTCCGGCAGCGCAGACGTGCTCGAAGCGCTCGGCGTGAACATCATGCTCAGCCCCGAGCAGGTTGCACAGTGTCTGGGCGAGGTCGGCATCGGCTTCATGTTCGCGCCGAATCATCATCCGGCGATGAAGAACGTTGCGGCGATCCGCAAAGAGATGGGCGTGCGCACGATCTTCAACATTCTCGGGCCGCTCACGAACCCGGCGGGCGCGCCGAATCAGCTCATGGGCGTGTTCCACCCGGATCTGGTCGGGATTCAGGTGCGCGTGATGGAGCGTCTCGGCGCGGAACACGTGCTCGTCGTCTATGGCAAGGATGGCATGGACGAAGTCTCGCTCGGCGCCGCCACGCTCGTCGGCGAACTGAAGGACGGCAAGGTCACGGAGTATGAGATTCACCCCGAGGACTTCGGCTTGCAGATGGTCAGCAACCGCAGCCTGAAGGTCGGTAGCGCGGAAGAATCGAAGACGATGCTCATCGAGGCGCTCGACAATACGCCAGGCGTCGCGCGCGAGATCGTCACGCTCAATGCCGGTACCGCGCTGTATGCGGCCAATCGCGCAGCGACGATCGGCGATGGCATCAAGATGGCGCGCGAATCCATCGCGAGCGGTGCGGCGCGTGACAAGCTCCACGAATTCGTCACATTCACGCAACGCTTCAAGGCGTAAGTTTTCGCATGATGCGCGGCGATGTCGCGCCTCATGCGCAAGAATCACGATGACGACGGACCACTCTCCCGCGAGGTCCGTCACTTTCAGTGGCACCGGAATATCCCTATGTCTACCGTTCTCGACAAGATCCTGGCCGTGAAGGCCGAAGAAGTCGCCGCCGCCAAGCGCGTGCGCGACCTCGCGAGCCTGCGCCGCGACGCCGAAGCGACCGTTGGCGACAGCGCACTTCGCACGCGCGACTTCGTGGGCGCCCTGCGCACGAAGATCGATGGCGGCCTGTCCGGCGTGATCGCCGAAATCAAGAAGGCCAGCCCGTCCAAGGGCGTGATTCGCGAAAACTTCGTGCCGCCGCAGATCGCCGAGTCGTATCAGCAAGGTGGCGCGGCCTGCCTGTCCGTGTTGACCGACGTGCAGTTCTTTCAGGGCTCGGCCGAGTATCTGAAGGCGGCGCGCGCGGCCTGCGATCTGCCGGTGCTGCGCAAGGACTTCATGATCGACGCGTATCAGGTCTATGAAGCCCGCGACATGGGCGCCGATTGCATTTTGCTGATCGCCGCCGCGCTGGAGTTGTCGCAGATGCGCGATCTCGAAGCGCTCGCGCACGAGCTCGGCATGGCGGTGCTCGTCGAAGTCCATAACGGTCAGGAACTGGATGCCGGTCTGGAACTGCGCACGCCGCTGCTGGGCATCAACAATCGCAACCTGCACAACTTCGAAGTCACGCTCGACACCACCCTCGGCCTGCTCAAGCACATTCCGCAGGATCGTCTGGTCGTGACGGAGTCGGGTATCCTGTCGCGTGACGACGTGGTGCGCATGCGCGCAGCCAACGTCAACGCCTTTCTCGTCGGCGAAGCCTTCATGCGCGCGCCCGAGCCGGGCGATGCGCTCGCCACGCTGTTCGACATGCCCCGCTGATCGCCGATTCGTCTCGCAACGCGTCGCGCAGGCGCGTTCTGACGAGCGATGGCGCGGTGTCCTTCACTGGACACCGCCCGGCCTTTGGCGAGACGCGTCGCTTCTGCACGGGTGGCGACACCGGCTCGCCCGGCGTCCCCTTACAGGAGCGGCCCCATGGCCATCGAACGCGAACTCAAGCTTGCCCTTCCCGGCGACCTCCCCGCCCCGCGCGCCAACGCGCTGATTGCCCATCTCGACCGTCTGCCCGGCGCCGAAGCCCGTGGCGAGCGTCATCTCGTCAATCGTTATTTCGACACACCGGACCTCGCGCTCGCACGCGCCAAGGCCGCATTGCGTCTGCGTTTCGTCGCTCGCGACGGTCATCCCGGACAATGGCTGCAAACGCTCAAGTCGGTCGGTGAGGCGCGCAACGGACTGCACGTGCGTCACGAGTGGGAGCAGGCCGTGCACGGCGAAGCGCTCGAACTCGCACCGTTGATCGCAGCGTGCGACATGCCGGCAACGGCCGCGTTATTGCGTGACGAAGGCACCAGGGTCGTGGCGCAGTTCGAGACGAATTTCGTGCGACGCCTGTGGCGCTACATCGCGGGTGACGGCACGACCGTGGAGATCGCGTTCGACCGTGGCGAAGTCGCGGTAGAGGCGGCAGGTGTGCGTCATAAGGAACCGCTGATCGAAGTGGAACTGGAACTCCTCGACGCTCCCGACGACGACCGCAGCGCTCAGGGAGAACGCATCCTCAACGCGCTCGCACAGGATCTGCGCGCGGTGCTGCCGGAACTGCATGCCGACGACGTGAGCAAGGCGCAGCGCGGCTATCGTCTGCGGCAGAAGGTGCTGGGCGGCTGAGCAGTACGCCGGTCCTGCCCGACTTTTCTCTGACGCACTCTCGACTTTTCCGACGTCGCACTCCTGCACATTCAACTGACTCGACGCATGGCATCACGCTCACGCAAGGCATCACCCTCCGCATCCGCGCACCCCACGACGACCGCTGCGTCTCACGACGATCCGCAACGGTCGCTGTTCGACGCTGCCGACGATCTGGCACCCACTGCGCCCACTGCACCCGCAGCACCCGCTACACCTGCGATGGCCGGGGATGGCACGCACGTGACCGGCATGACGCTCAGCGAGCCGGACGTCGCAGGGCCACTGAAGGGGCACGTCGAGGATCAGTTCAAAGCGTTGCCCGACGCGTGGAAAGCGCTGGTGGCGCCGTTCGTGCAGAGCGACGCGTATGCACCGCTGTGCCGGTATGTCGACGCCGAAGTCGACGCCGGCAAGACGGTCTATCCGGCGGACATCTTTCACGCGCTGCGCATGACGTCGCCGAAGGACGTCAAGGTCGTCATCCTCGGACAGGACCCGTATCACGGCGACGATCACGGCATTGCGCAGGCGCACGGCATGGCCTTCTCGGTGCAGCGTGGCGTGCGTGTGCCGCCCTCGCTGCGCAACATCTACAAGGAGATCGAGCGGGATCTGGGCATTGCCCCGCCCGCGCACGGCAATCTCGACGCCTGGGCGAAGCAAGGGGTGCTGCTGCTGAACACGACGCTGACGGTGGAGGCGGGCAACGCCGCGAGCCACGCGAAGCCGTTCAAGAAAGGCGGATGGCAGGCGTGTACCGACACGCTGCTCTCAGGGCTGGCTGCACAACAGGGGCCGCTGGTGTTCCTGCTGTGGGGCAGTCATGCGCAAGCAAAAGCGCCGTTGCTCTCGGGCCACGGTCATCTGTTGCTCGAAGCGCCGCACCCGTCGCCGCTGTCCGCCCATCGCGGCTTCCTCGGCTGCGGCCATTTCAGCGCCGCCAACGCGTTCCTCACGACGCACGGCAAGACCCCGATCGACTGGCGACTGCCGGCGTAGTCAGGGATACAAGCGCGTTGCCGCGAAACGCTTGTCAGGGCGCAGGGCGGTATAACCGGCTTCCCACTCGTGCCGCATGACAGCGAGAAAGCCGGGATCGATACGCGGGCCATGCTCGTCGAGCGTTGCCCGCATCGCTACCTCGATGCGATCGATCACCCGCTCCGGGTGTGCGACGCCGCACACGGTTCGTCCGAAGTTCATCAATGTCTTGCGGTCGGGGTAAGTCCGGCGCTTGTCGAGCTTGAGCGCCAGGGTCCTGTCCGTGAGCGTGCGCCCGGATTGAGGATCGACATGGGAATACACCGATGTCGTGACGACATCGAACAACGGCGCCAGCGATGGCGCTCGTCCGCCGGGTTGGTCGTAGACGAGACCGAAATTCTTGAGGTGGGCATCTCCGTTGCGCACCATCACCGACAGGACAACGTAATCGAAGAATCGCGCCAGACTTTCGGCCCGGTTCTCCGCGCACAGATACCCGATCATTTCCGCAATTCTCTCGTATGACCCGAGGTACTTCTGCTCGGCCGAGCGGCCCAGGAGAACAGCCATATCTTCAAAGCCGAGTTGCCTTTGCGCGTCACCTTCGAGATCGAAACGACGCATGACAAACAGCGAACCGTCTTGCGACAGCCAGAACTCGGGCACGGTGATGCCAGCTTCACGTGCGGCGGCCATGCAGAGAAACTCGTTCTGCGCGAGGTGGGCGTAATCTTCCCCTGCCGCTTTGACGATCAGATCGGGCGTCACTGCCGTACTCTTTTCGACGATCGGCGTCGGGGCGTCGGCATCCGGCATCATGACTTTCGGCTGGAACCCCGAAATTCCCGACGACAGATAGAGGCTCACGAGATGATCGAACAGCTCGTCGCTTGCACCGGACGTCAGCAGCGTCGACAGCCCGACTTCGGCACGCACCGACTCGCGAGGCTTATCAGGGACGAAATATCGCAGACGACCGATCTGATTGGCCCCGGTAATCGCCAGCAAGCGCATGTCGTCCAGTCGCATGAACTTGCCAAAGCGCTCCCGCAGCTTGTCCAGCAGATAGCCCTCCGGTCGATTCATCGCGAAGACCGACGGCAACGCCGTATCGGCGTAGCTTTCTGCACGGTAGGGCATGACCAGCGACACTTCACACGCCCGCTCGGACGTGTCGTAGTTGAAGACGTAACGAGACTCTTTCGTCAGGTGTCCCGCATCGCCCTGCGGGGTACCGACAATCAGTGACTTGAGCTTCGCATCATCCATCGTCGTCATCCATGCGCCTTATGTCGTCGTAGTTCAATCGTGCGGTGTCGAGGCGAAGCCCGAGATCCAGCGCACCGAGCGCTTTCATGACCGCATGCAGGCCGACATTCTCGCCCTTTTCCAACTGAACGATCGTCAGGCGACTGAGCCCGGCATGCTCGGCGACCCATTGCTGCGAGCGCTTTCGAGCCTTGCGAGCCCGTTGAAAGCTGGCGCCGAACTGACTCGGCAGCACGTCGATGGAAAAGTCGGTCATCACGATGATTTTCGGGAAATTCACTTCTCATGATAGACACGACTCGATATTTCGCCATGTCAAAATGTATGTTTTGACATACATTTTTATGATTATTTTAATTAATGTATGTTTTAACTGACATTTTTCACCTCGCGCGCCGCCGCAACGAGCGTTTCGCCAATCAAAATATATTGTCGCGTACACGGTGTTAAGCGTTTACATGCAAATCGGCAGACAGTAAACTTCCGGCCCGTAATGAGAATTCCTATCACTCTCATTACTAATAACTAAACCGTGCGTTGCCCGGCTGGGGAAGTGGCCGATGGTGACGCCATTGCCGGAAACACGTATGTCTACCGCTATTCAGACGCGCCAGCGTCTGCTCGCCACCGCCTGCGCGCTTGTCGTTGCCGGCAGCGTCACCACCCTTTCCGCTCACGCACAATCGTCTCAGGCAACGCCCGGCGCATCGCCGAGCGCCTCTGACGCCGCGGGTACGCCCGCGACCAACGGCAATGCCGCACCCGCCGTCGCCCTGCCGACCACGCAGGTGAACGACAGCGCCGTGCCGTCGCCGATGCAGACGAAAACGCTGCCGTCGTACAAGTTCGTCGCGCCCCTGCGCGATACGCCGCGCTCGATCACCGTCATTCCCGAAGAGCTGATCAAGCAGACGAACGCCACGACCTTCGCCGACGCACTCAAGACCGTGCCCGGCATCACCTTCCTCGGGGGTGACGCCGCCGCCAACCCGTCCGCCGACCGTCCGGTCATTCGCGGCTTCGAATCGCGCAACTCGATCTTCGTCGACGGCATGCGTGACTCCGGCGTGCAGAATCGCGAGACGTTCGACATCGAAAACATCAGCGTCATCAAGGGCCCCGACTCGGTCTACGCCGGACGTGGCGCCGTGGGTGGCAGCATCGACATCACCACCAAGACCCCGCGTCTGGAAGACTTCACGAACGCGAGCCTCGGCTTCGGTACCAACAGCTACAAACGCCTGACGTTGGACGTGAACCGTCAGGTCAACGATCAGACCGCCGTGCGCCTGAACGTGATGGGCCACGATGCCGATCAGGCCGGCCGCAACAACGTCTACAGCAAACGCTGGGGGATCGCGCCCTCGGTGGCATTCGGCCTGAACAGCCCGACCACCGTCACGGTCAGCTACTACCACCTGAATTCGTACGACATGCCGGACTTCAGCGCGCCGTTCCGCTCGGCGGGCGGTACGCCGGACGGCGGCTTCCAGCGCAATCAGTTCTACGGCCTGAACAATCGCGATTACCGTCGCGGCCAGACCGACACCGGCGAAATCAAGGTCGAGCACCGTATCAACGACACGTGGAAGATCAAGAACACCACGATGGTCGGACGCTCCACGCTCGATTACGTGGCCACCAACCCGCAGTTCCAGTCGGCCAGCTCGAACATCATTTCGCTGCAAGCGAAGAGCGGGAAGTACGCGACCAACAGCATCGCGAACCAGACCGAACTGACGGGCAAGGCGACACTGTTCGGCTTCGAGCACACGCTGACAGGCGGCGTCGAGTTCAGCAACGAGCAAAGCCGCTACGAGGGCTACCTCGTGCAGGACAGCGCGGGCAACAACATCCGTTCGGGCGGCCCGTGCTCGGTCGCGTATAACTGCACGACCATCGGCAACTGGAACCCGGACAACCCCTGGACCGGCAGCCTCGTGCTCAACGGCGACAAGAGCTTCCCCGGCGCCGCGACCAACACCCGCACGAACGTTGCATCGGCCTACCTGTTCGACAGCGTGAAGCTCTCCGAGCGCTGGCTCCTCAACGCCGGCGCGCGTTTCGACCGCTTCGACGTGCACGCCGTGCAAGCCGGTGCGCCGGATCTGAACAACCTCTCGAACCTCTTCAGCTTCCAGTTGGGCGTGGTCTACAAGGTCCTGCCGTCGCTGAGTCTGTATGCGTCGTACGGCACGTCGGCGAACCCGCCGGGGGCGAATAGCGGTCTGGGCGGCGGCACGGATCAGATCACCGCGACGAACAGGAACCTCGCGCCCGAACGCAGCCGCAACATCGAAGTCGGGGCGAAGTGGGACGTGATCGAGCAGCGCCTGTCGCTCACCGCCGCACTGTTCCAGACCGACAAGACCAACGCTCGCGTGTCGGACGGCCTGGGCGGCACGATCAACGCCGGCAGCCAGCGCGTGCGCGGTGCCGAACTCGGCTGGGCCGGCAGCCTGACGAACCACTGGCGCGTGTTCGGCGGTTATTCGTACCTGAACGCGATCACGACCGACGCCGGTCCTGCGGCCGCGCCGGGTTCGAGCGGCCTGCCGATGGTCATGGTGCCCAAGCATAACCTGACGCTGTGGACCGACTACGAAGTGATGCCGAAGCTCACGCTCGGCGCAGGCATGACGCTCTCGAGCCTCACCTACGCGTCGGTATCGTCCACGGTGCGCAAGTGGACGCCGGGCTACGCACGCTTCGACGCCATGGCGACCTATCGCGTGTCGCGCACCGTCGATCTGCAACTGAACGTGCAGAACATCTTCGATAAGAAGTACTACGCGAGCGCTTACCCGATCTACGCCTCGTGGGCTCCGGGCCGCACCGCCATGCTGACGCTGAACTTCCATCAGTGACCTTGCATTGAGAAATCAGTAAGGAATGCCTGTGCCAGCCCCGGTTGGCGCAGGCGCCCTTCGCGCTGTAGCGAATCCTGATTTCAAACATCCGCTTCATTTCCCCCGCTTCATTGTCTGGCCGCTGTGCGCGTGCCATGATGGCGCCGCGCCACAGATTGGACACCGATCGAGTGTTCACACCGCGCATCACAACAATCAGAAGACGTTCGTCATAACGCAGTTTGCCTGTTCGTACGGGGGTTCGAGATGGCAAATCGGGGAGTCGCTGTCACCGCGTGTGCTGCCGCCACGCGGTCTTTTGTTGTCGTCCTGGCCATCGCCGCGCTTGCGGGATGTTCGGCCATCCAGTTCCGCAGTAAAGACACGCTGCAAAGCGCCGCCGACGGATTCGACGCGGCGGTCAAGGCGTCCGCGGGCGCTTTCGACACCGAACTGAAAGCCCGTCCGCGCGTGCGGCGCATCGAAGCTGTCGAGTACTACGTGCAGACGCATCGGATCAAGCCGGGCGAAATTCGCATCTTCGACATCGACGCCGACGACCCGCTCGGCTCCTTCTCCCGCTTCGTCTGTGCCGGCACCGACGACTTCGTCCGCGAGCGCGCCGCCATAGCATTCGACACCGCATACTCCGGCGGCCTCAAGCAGGTGCTCGCAGAGGGCGATGACTCCATTGGCGGCCAATGGTCGAGATTCCAGGCACTTCGCAAACCCATCAAGGTGCCCGGCCTGCCCGACGGCACGATTCCCAAGAATGCCGTGAAGGCGTGCGCCGACGATCTCAAACAGCGATTGATCGCCTGGGATAAAGGGCGTCCGTCGACGGAAGTGTCGTCCGAAGCGATTGCCGCGGCGATCCCGGCGGCAGTCGCGGCATACAAGGCGCTCGCTGCGCTGTTCCAGACGGGACTGACCGCCTACAACGACATGGCGGCGAAGGAGCGCTTCGGCAAGTATGTGCAGGAGTTCCACCCCAAGTTCGAGGAGGTGATGAACAACGACTTCAAGGAGTCGACCATCGCCAGCGCCTGGAATCGACGTCAGATCGCCTCGCTGCAACGCCCGCTTGCGACCTTCCGTAAGCTGCTGCTCACGCCCGCGGGCATCAAGGCAGCGGACGACGACATTCGCATCCGCGAACTTGGCATGCTCGCGAACGAGCAACTTGCGGAATACGACGCTCTGCATGCCAGCCCGTCGCCCGTGGAATTGCGCACCAAACTCGTCGACGCCGAAGCGCAGTTGGTCACGCTCGTGAAAGACAAGCATGTGTCGATTTCGGATCTCGTGGAATTCTTCAAGGAACTCAAGGAAGACTTCGACAAGGCCAAGACGCAATACGCCGCAGCCGACGCGGCGGTGCGCGCCGTTCCGGAGGCTTGGAAACAATGAAACGAACCGCATTTTTGGTCGTCGCGAGCACGCTACTGGCGAGCTATGCCGTATCGGTCACGGCGCAGTCGCAGGCGATCAACACCGCCACGCCCGTCGTCACGCAGGCGTTGCAGGAAGCCGAGTCGCTTAACGTCAGAGCGCAGTTGAAGCAGCAGGATCTGGCGCTGCAAAAGGAGCAGGCCGCGTGGATGAGGAATGCCCAGTCGACGGCCGTCTCGGCGAAAGTGCAGGACATCGGACAGGCGCGGGACAACATTGCCGCCGCCACGCGCGCATTGAATGGCGACACGCCCATATCGCTTCAGGCGCTGAAGACAACGGCAGAAACCATTCGTGCCGTGACACGTCCCGTCTACGGTTTGTGCTCGGGCAGGCCGTGGGCAGACGACAAGATGACGGCCTGGAACAGCTGGCGCGACTACATCACCGACGTGGCATCTCCACTCGTCACGGTCGCACGCAGTGTCGGCGTGATCTTCCAGTATTACCAGCCGACGTCTGACGCCAAACCGCAATACATGAGCGTCGGAGCGACCGCGTTCGTCGTGGGCAAGTCGCACATTCTGACGAATCGGCACGTACTGCAAAAGTATGCGTACATCGACAATCAGGGGAAGTGGCGGCTGTATGACAAGCAGTTGCTTCGCGTCTCGTTTCCGCTGGAGTATTCGAGCTGTACTGTGCGCACGCCGCCGCACGATGTGCGCATCGTGGCCATCGAAGCAGTGGGTGAAGACGGGGAAAACAACGATTACGCGATCCTGCGCACCGAAGACAATGCGCTCCCGCCCGCAGCTCCGATGGCGCCGAACTTCAATCTGACCGAAGGCTCCCGCGTGGCCGTGATCGGCTATCCGGCACGTCCCGTGAGTTGTGCTGGCGCTGAAGCGGGCGAGGATTGTACTTACCTGTCGGATAAGCAGATCGACACGATGTTTAAGCTCCCGGACAGCCAGGTGCCCTTTCCGGCAGAGCGCATCGCGCCGGGCATGCTGCTCGTCAATCCCAGCCTCGATCCGCAGCAATTCTCGTATGACTCATCGACTTGGGGAGGCAATTCAGGCTCGCCCATCGTACGTCTGTCGGACGGCATGATCGTCGGGCTGCATTACGGCGGTGTGGGCGGCGATACGGAAAAAGCGACGTACAACAACGCCATCAAGATCGACCGCATCCGCAAGGCACTTGCCGACGCCGGTGTCACGCAGTGATTTAGGCTTCCCCGTCGCACAGCGGGGCCAACGCGCCCATCGAGCCTTGCTGATAGCGACGCGTCAGGGCGACGAGGTCCGCCTCGTCGCGCGCGGCGAAGTTGCCGCGATACACCACCGGTTCGCCTAGCGGCTCACCGCCGGCGAGCACCAGCCGGGCACCGCTGCGTCCGGCCAGTTGCCAGACGCCCGGGGGCAGCGACAACGCTTCGGTACCGCCGCCTTCCGCGCGCATCGCGTGGCCGGCGACTGCCGCTTCACCTTGCGCAATCAGTGCCACCCAGCGACGACCGTCGCAGGGAATCTCAAGCGTGCGCAACGCATCGGCCTGCCAGTCGAGTTGCAGCAACGTGATGCGTCCGTCAGCGTCGCGCTCCTCGCGCGCTACCCGATGCTCACCCCATTGCCCGCAAATCAGCGTCAGCTCGACGTCGCCCTCGCGCCAGTGCGGCATCGCTTCGGCACGCACTGACGTCTGCACCGGCGCCCCATGCGGATGACGTCCCGCACGGTTGACGACCATCCGCACACCGCGCACCGATGCCCGAGCACTTCCGGGCACCTCTTCATGCACCGTGCCGCAGTTGGTTTCGAGCCAGAGCAGATCGCCGGGGCGCACCGTGTCATCGCCACCGTGGGCGTGACGGCAACGCAGCGAGGTTGTCGAATCGGGAAACAGATACGTCGCCACCACACACCCGGCATGCGGATGCGCAGGAATACACGCGCCGTGACGACGGAAGATGTCGAGCGAGAGGAACGGATCCGTGTGCTCGACCTGATCGAAAACACCCGCTCCCGCGGCGGCCGCACATCGGCCGGGACGGGAGACGGGAAGCACGCGCGGGATGGCACTCGCGTCGGCAGACATCGCCGGACGCTTCGTCGGACGCGGATGCAGCGGCGTCGGATGTGCCATGGGGGGCCTGCGCGTGCGGGAGACGACTTGAACGATTACAGCGCAGCGATGGCTTCGCGAGCGCCGGCGAAAGCGGCCGCAGCCGATTCCGGACCACGCGACAGGCCTTCGGCGAAGATGAACGTCACGTCCGTCATGCCGAGGAAGCCAAGAATCGTCTTGATGTACGGCGTCTGGCTGTCAGCCGGCGTGTCCTTGTAGTTGCCGCCGCGGGCGAAAGCGACGATCACCTTCTTGCCCTGGATCAGGCCTTCCACGCTGCCGTCTTCGCGATAACGGAAGGTCACGCGGGCACGGGCGATCCAGTCGAAGTACGACTTCAGTTGCGTCGGCACCTGGAAGTTGTAGAGCGGCACGCCGAACACGATGTAGTCGGCCGCCTGAATTTCGGCGATCAGTTCGTCGCTACGGGCGATGATGGCCTTCTGCGCGTCCGAGCGTTGCTCTTCCGGCGTGAAGAACGCGCCGATCACGGCTTCGTCGAGGTGCGGCACGCCATCGGCCAGCAAGTCGCGCACGACAACCTTTGCGCCGGGGTTCTTGGCGACCAGTTGCGCAACCGATTCGTTGGCGAGCGTGGTCGAATTGGCGCCTTGCGAGCGGGCGGCGGAATTGATTTGCAGAATCGTGGTCATTTCACTGGCTCCAGAGCCGGGGGTGGGTCCCGAAAGTTCGAAAATGCGTCCGCGCCAGGCCCCCGATTCGGGGTTGCCGTGAATTACGCGTCGGCTTGGGATGAATTCTAGTTACCCCCAAAAATGAAACAAGCCGGTAAAATCGAATTGTTTGTTCCCTTTTTGGAACAATGCCCGTCGACTGTAGTTTTGATGAATGACCGCGTCACCAAGGAGCGCGCGCGATGATTGACGATCTGAATGACATGCTGATCTTCGCGGAAGTCGTGCGCTCGGGCAGCATTACGCGGGCGGGCGAGCGCCTCGACCTGCCCAAGGCGACGGTCAGCCGTCGTCTGTCGCGGCTGGAGTCGCGCCTCGGCACGAAGCTGTTGCACAAGACGACGCGGCGGCTCGAACTGACCGAAGTCGGCGAAGCGTATTACGAGCGCTGCCTGCCGATTCTCGAAGAGGTGGAAGAAACGCGCGACTTCGCGTCGCAAATGTCGAGCAAGCCGCGCGGACGCCTGCGCATCACCGCCCCCGCCGACTTTGCCGCGCAGTGGCTGGCCGTGCCGCTCGCCACTTTCTGCGCCGCCTTTCCCGAAATCACCGTGGATGTGGATCTGAGTTCACGCCACGTCGACCTCATTGCCGAGCGGGTGGACGTTGCCATTCGTGCCGGCCAGCTCTCCGACTCCACGCTCGTCGCGCGTCCGCTTCTGAAGCTCACACGCAGCCTGTACGCGAGTCCGCTCTACCTGAGCGCAACGGGCTTGCCCGCCACGCCCGACGAACTGGCAGGGCACCGCTTCATCATCCTGCAAGGCGCGCGACGGCTGTTCAACTCCGACACGCTGCACAAGGGACGTCAGCGCATGGACATCACCATGCACGGCGCGATTCAGGTCAACAGCATGGGGATGGTCAAGGAGATGGCGCTGGCGGGCAGTGGCATCGCGGCGCTCACGGATATTCTGGCCGAAGACGCGCTGCGCGCCGGACGCCTGGTCAAGGTGCTGCCCGACTGGTCGCTGCCGGAGAGTTCGGTGCATCTGGTCACGCCGTCCCGGCGCTTTCTCCCTCGCAAGACGCAGGCGTTTATCGAGCACATGCTCGCCGTGGCCCGGACTTGCCCGGAAGAGAACCGCGACCCGTCGGTGCCGGGTCCGGCGGAGGGTTGAAGCCTCGCGCCCGGGGCGAGCGCGAAGCGATGCATTCACACGGACGGCCTCAGGCCGTCAGCCATTTCTCGCGACGTTGCGCGGCGGCCCGATCACGCGTCTCGGCGATGCGGTACTGCGAGATCTCCGGCGTGTCGAGCGTGAGCGACGTCTCGCGCAACTCGTCGCGACGGAAGGCATGCACCGTCACCCGATCTCCCGGCCGATAGCGTTCGAGCAACTTGTCGAGATTGCCCGACGTCACACGCAACCCGTCGATGGCGACCAGCGAGTCACCCGCCGACAACCCCGCCGCTTGCGCCGCGCCACCATCGAGTACCTGCGCGAGCGTGACTTCGTCACCGCGCTTGCCCGTCTTGGCGCCCAGCGCCGGACGTCCGTTCTCGGGCGTGACCGGTGCGAGCGTCAGTCCGACACGTTCGAGCAACGCAGCGAGTGGCAGATCGCGCGTGCCGTGAATGGCCGAGGCGAAGAATTCCGACAGATCGAGCCCGGAGACTTCTTCGAAGAGCGGCTGGACCGCATCTTCCGCAATGCCCACCGGCGTGCCGCGATAGAAGTCGCGACCGTAGCGTTGCCACAGCGCGCGCATGACATCGTCGAGCGACTTCTGACCGCGCGTTTGCGAGCGAATCGTCAGGTCCAGCGCGAGCGCGACGAGCGAGCCCTTCGTGTAATAGCTGACGATGGCGTTGGGCGCGTTTTCGTCCTGACGGTAATACTTCGTCCACGCGTCGAACGAGCTTTCGGCCACCGTCTGCTTGAGACGTCCGCTACCGCGCAACACGTTCGCGACCGTCTTGGCGACGAGGTCGTAATAGGCCGCCGGCGCGATCACGCCACTGCGCACGAGCATCAGATCGTCGTAATAGGACGTGAAGCCTTCGAACAACCACAGCAGACGCGTGTAATTCTCCTGATCGAGCGTGTACGGCGCGAACACCGCCGGCTTGATCCGCTTGACGTTCCACGTGTGGAAGTACTCGTGGCTCACCAGACCGAGGAAGCCACGATAGGCGTCGCTCATGCGCGCCTGCCCCTGCACCGGCAGGTCATTGCGGCTGGCGAGCAGCGCGGTCGAAGCGCGGTGCTCCAGACCGCCGTAACCATCGCCGACCGTCATGAGCAGGAAGACGTAGCGCGACATCGGCACCCGCGAGCGCGAGCTGGCGCCCGGCTCGAACAGACGGATCTGCGCTTCGCAGATCTTCTTCATGTCCCGCAGCAGACGATCCAGATCGAGATTCGGCACCGGCCCCGTGATGGCGACTTCATGCGTCACGCCGCACGCTTTGAACGTGCCATGCACGAACGTTCCCATCTCGACCGGCGAATCGATCAGCTCGTCGTAATCGACGGCCAGATAGCGTCCGAAATCGAGCGCCGCCGTGCCTTCTGCCGGTGCCAGCGCCGTGGCCACGCGCCACGCCTTGAATGCAGCGCCACGCGGACGCAGCACGTCCACTTCACACGGCGCGTGCTCCTGCCCTTCCACGCGCAGAAACACGCTGGTGCCGTTGAAGAAGCCGTGCGTGTCGTCGAGATGAGCGGCGCGCACTGACAGATCCCACGCGTAGACCTCATAGGTCACGATCAGCGTGCCCTTGCACGGCGCGGCCTGCCACGTGTGCTTGTCGAGCTTGTCGAGTGCGATCTTGCGGCCACGGCACGTCGCACCGATCGTCACGATGTTGCGGGCGAACTCGCGCACCATGTAGCTGCCCGGGATCCAGGCCGGCAGCGTGAAACGCTGGCCTTCCGGCGCGGGATTCGAGACCGTGACGGTCACTTCAAACAGGTGGGCGGCGGGCGACTTCGGAACGATCGCGTATCGGACGGCGGATTGGGCGGACGTGGCTTTCATGAGATGACGGCGTCTTGTGTTCGTCTGGTGTTCGTCTGGTGTTCGTCTTGCGTTCGTCTTGTCGTGGGCCGGGTCAGGCGTCGGCCCGACCCGGTCCAGCGATTACTTGACGGTGGCGAGCGCCTTTTCGAGTTCTTCGGCAGGCACGGCGCCCGGCAGACGACGGCCGTCCGACAGGATGATGGTCGGCGTGCCCGTGATGTTGAGCTGGTGGCCCAGCGCGAAGTTGTCCTTGACCGGCTTGTCGTCACACTTGGCCGTCGGGATCGGCGGCGCCTTCGTGTCGAGCATCCAGTCATGCCATGCCTTGAGGCGATCCGGCGCGCACCAGATCGCTTTCGCCTTGGCGTCCGAATCCGGGCCGAGCACCGGATAGAGGAAGGTGTAGACGGTGACGTTATCGACCGATTTCTTCAGCGTTTCTTCGAAGTGCTTGCAATACGGGCAGTTCGGGTCCGAGAAGACGGCGATCTTGCGGCTACCGTTGCCCTTCACATACTTGAACGCGCGATCGAACGGCAACTTGGCGAAGTCGATCTTGTTGAGTTCCGACTGACGCGCTTCGGTCAGGTTCTGACGCGTTTTCGTATCGATCAGGTTACCGCCGAGAATCACGTACTGCGCCTTCTCGTCGGCATACATGATCTCGCCGCCGACCGACACTTCGAACAGGCCCGGGATCGGCGTGCGCGCGACCGACTTGACCGGGGCGTCCTTGCCTAGCGTGGTCTGTACAGCGCTCTTCACGCGGTCGAGCGTGGCGTCGGACTTGCTTTGCGCGAGGGCAGACGTCGAGAAAGTCGCTGCACAAACGGTGGCGAGGGCCAGTCCGGCGAGCGCCGCGGCGCGAAAACGTTGCAACATCGAAAATCTCCAGAAGTGTGTCGATCGAGAGGCGCGGCCGGCAGTTCCGGTCAGGACCGGAGGTGCCGGCGTTTGCGCCCGAAGGGGTCAGCCCAGGGCGCGGCCGATCAGGAATTTCTTGACGAAGGGCAGCATGTTCACGCTGTCGAGGCCCGCATTGCGAGCGAACTTCGCGAGCGGGCTGCTCGTGGCGAACAGCTTGTGCAGGCCGTCCGTCGTGAACGCCATGCTGCCGATATCTTCCTTGCGAGCACGCTCGTAGCGACGCAGTACCGCAGCGTCGCCGCAATCGCGGAACGATTCGCGACCGGCGAGCGCGTCGCCGAGCGATGCCACATCGCGAAGACCGAGATTCATGCCTTGCCCGGCGAGCGGATGCACCACGTGCGCCGCATCGCCGACCAGCGCCACGCGCTGCGCGATCAGGCGCTTGGCCTGCGCGAGCACGAGCGGGAATCCCTGGGCACGGGCTGAGACCGGCGTCAGGCGTCCGAGTTCACCGTGCGAGAACGTGCCGATGCGTTCGGCGAGATCTTTGGGATCGAGCGCAAGCAGATGCTGCGCGTGATCGTTGGCGGCGGACCAGACGAGCGAGACATGCTGATCGGGCAGCGGCAGGAGCGCGATGATCTCGCCGTCATGGAACCATTGGAACGCCGTGTCGCGATGGGGACGCTCCGCACGGAAGTTGCACACCACGCCGAGTTGTTCGTACGGACGCACCGAGCCGTCCAGCCCGGCGGTGCTGCGCACCCAGGAGTTCGCGCCGTCCGCGCCCACGACGAGCGAGGCGCGCAGCGTCTTGCCGTCCGACAAACGGACCGACGCGGCTGCGGCATCGACTTCGAGCGCTTCGGCGCGGGCGTCGAGCCATTGGACTTGCGGGGAGAAGCGCAGCGCGGCGTCGAGCGCGCGCTCGAGATTCGACGATTCCGCGATCCAGGCCAGTTGCGGCACCGACGCCTGATACGCAGAGAAATGCAGACTGCCGCGCTCGTCGCCGAACACTTCCATGTCGTAGAACGGATTCACCCGCGCGGGATCGACCGCCTGCCACACACGCATGCGTTCGAAAAGCGCCTGCGAGCTCGAAGACAGGGAGTAGATGCGGGCGTCCCACAGGTCGCCCGACGCCAGCGACGATGCCGCGGGCTGAGCGAGCAAGGCGACGGACAGACGTGCCTGCGAGAGCAGCAAGGCGGCGGCCTTGCCGACCAGACCGCCACCGACGACGACGACATCGTGCGTTTGGCTGGAGGTATGCGTTAGAGACATGCGGCGAATGCAGCGCCAGCGCCTGAATCGCGCGAGCCGACTGGTTCAGAAAACGAGATGGCGTATTGTCGCACGGCGGCCGCACGAGCGATGCCCTGCCCCACGAGTGCCCATGGGACACAGCGTCGCACTTCGTTTGCGAGCGCTATACTTCGGCGCATATCGGTCGTCGCAACATCTAGCACCACCACGCAACATCACGCACCATCAGACAGGGAGCCCGCCATGCGCCTCGATAACGAACAAGACAGCCAGAACGTCGAAGACCGCCGGGGCAGCGGATTTGGCGGACGTACGACCATCGGCATCGGCACGATCGTCGTGGCGCTCGCCGCCTCGTATTTCTTCGGGATCGACCCGCGCGTCATCATCCAGGGCTCGCAAATGATTCAGGGGCAGACGCAGCAACAGCCCCGAGCCAACCCGAATGCCGCCCCCGCCAACGATCCGAACGCGGTCTTTACCCGTAAGGTGCTCGGCAACATCGAGCGCACCTGGACGACGGTGTTCCCGCAGCAAATCAACCGTCAGTATGTCGCGCCGAAACTCGTGCTGTTCTCGGGCGCGACGCCCACGGCATGCGGCACCGGACAGACCGCGATGGGCCCGTTCTACTGCCCGGGCGACAGCAAGGTGTACATCGACCTCCAGTTCTACGACGAACTGCGTCAACGCTTCGGCGCAGGCGGCGACTTCGCGCAGGCGTACGTCATCGCACACGAAGTGGGCCATCACATCCAGAATCTGCTCGGCATTTCCCAGAAGTTCGACGAAACGCGACGCCGCGTGAGCGAAGCGCAGGCCAATGCGTTGTCGGTACGGCTGGAGTTGCAGGCCGACTGTTTCGCGGGGGTCTGGGCGAACAATGCGGCCAAGGCCAACGACCAGTTGCTGGAGCCGGGGGACATCGAGCAAGGCTTGCGGGCAGCGGCGGCCATTGGCGACGACCGCTTGCAGCAGCAGTCGCAGGGCCGCGTGGTGCCGGAGTCGTTCACGCACGGCACGAGCGCCCAGCGGGTGTACTGGCTGCGTCAGGGGTTGCAAACGGGCGACATGCGCAAGTGCGACACCTTTTCGGCGAAGCAGTTGAGCTAAGACGCACCGGGCGCGCGGGCGGTGGCGCCGATGCCGGTCTTCGAAGCCGTGCCGGCCGACGGGCGATGCACCGACCGCTCACTGGCCGACGGCAGCCCCGCCACAGACCGATAACGGCGCTGTTGGGGGCAGAACGGGTACAATAGCGGACTTTCCGCGACGCAAACACTGGCCCGTTCGAGGGCGCCCACGGTGCATTTGTCGGCGCGCACTTTTCAAGCCAGACAGGATTTAGCATGAGCCTCAAATGCGGCATCGTCGGTTTGCCCAACGTCGGCAAGTCGACCCTTTTCAACGCGCTGACCAAAGCGGGCATTGCTGCCGAGAACTATCCGTTCTGCACCATCGAGCCGAACGTCGGCGTGGTGGAAGTGCCGGACCCGCGTCTGGGCAAGCTGGCCGAGATCGTCAAGCCTGAGCGCATCATGCCGGCAACGGTCGAATTCGTGGACATCGCCGGTCTGGTGGCCGGTGCCTCGAAGGGTGAAGGGCTCGGCAACCAGTTCCTCGCCAACATCCGCGAAACGGACGCCATCACGCACGTGGTGCGTTGCTTCGAAGATGAGAACGTCATCCACGTGGCCGGCAAGGTGAATCCGATTTCGGACATCGAGGTGATCAACACCGAACTGGCGCTGGCTGACCTCGGCACTGTCGAGAAGGCGCTGCAACGCTACACGAAGGCGGCCAAGTCGGGTAACGACAAGGAAGCGGCGAAGCTGGTGGCGGTGCTGGAGAAGGTGGTGCCGGTGCTGAACGAAGCGCGTCCGGTGCGCTCGCTCAAGCTGACGGAAGACGAACTCGCACTGATCAAGCCGTTCTGCCTGATCACGGCCAAGCCGACGATGTATGTCGCGAACGTGAAGGACGACGGTTTCGAGAACAACCCGCATCTGGACGCCGTTCGCAAGTACGCCGAAGCCGAGAATGCGCCGGTCGTGGCCGTGTGCGCGGCTATCGAGGCGGAAATTGCGGATATGGAAGATGCCGACAAGGCGGAATTCCTGGCCGACATGGGCATGGACGAACCGGGCCTGGACCGCGTGATTCGCGCGGGCTTCAAGCTGCTGGGCTTGCAGACGTACTTCACGGCAGGCGTGAAGGAAGTGCGCGCATGGACGATCCACGTGGGCGACACCGCCCCGCAAGCGGCCGGCGTGATCCACACGGACTTCGAGCGCGGCTTCATCCGCGCGCAGACCATCGCGTTCGACGACTACATCCAGTACAAGGGTGAACAGGGCGCGAAGGAAGCCGGCAAGATGCGCGCCGAAGGCAAGGAATACGTGGTGCACGACGGCGACGTGATGAACTTCCTGTTCAACGTCTGACACGGTCTCCGTAAACAAAACACCCCGGCCACTGCGCCGGGGTGTTTTGTTTTGGGGCTAGGCAAGGCAGCAAGTCATCGTGCCAGCAGCCGATTCTCGAGGACGGTTTGCATATCGCGCCGACCATCGGCAATCAGGTAGACGATGACCTGCGACCCAACGACTCGGTAGATAACTTTAGTTACTCCCCGCCTTTTTGCTTCTTGCGCAGGCGTGCAACGACGTCGGCCAATGGTTTCACTTCACCCCGCCCATCCCTCACGAATGATCCGCGCGATCTGCTCACCCGTCGCCCGGTTGTGCGCCTCCACCAGCGCGACCGCGCCCGCGTCGTCGCCCGCTTCGCACAGACGCAGCAGTTCACGGTGCTCGTCGTGTGAGCGCGTCGCGTTGTCCGCTTTTTGCCACGTCAGGAACAGATAGCGCCCGAGGTTCAGACGCGCCGTCGCGACCGCACGCTGGAAGTACGGACGCTCCGCCTTCGCGTACAACATGGCGTGGAAAGCGGCGTTGCGCGTCACGATGTCCGTCAGGTCGGTCGCCGCCTCCAGCGCTTCGAGCGCCGCCCGCGCACGCGCAAGATCCGCGCGCGACAGATTCGGCAACGCCAGCGCCATCAAACGCCCCTCCAGCAACGCCCGGTAATCCGCCAGCTCGATGGCGTCGTCCTCGGTGAGCGCCGTCACCACGGTGCCGCGATTCGTTCGGCTCACAGCCAACCCATCCGCCGCCAGCATCGTCAACGCCTCGCGCACCGGCACATGACTCACGCCCAACGCTGCCGCGAGATGGTCCTGACGCAAGGCCTCGCCCGGCTTCAGTTCGCCACGCCCGATCTGCTCGCGCAGCGCTTCGTATGTCCGCTCCACCGCCGTTCCGGTCCCGGATTCCTGACGCATCGGCCACCTCTTCGAGTTAACTATATATAATCTCGTCAAATTATATATTATTTGACGAGAGGTGACGCCAGTGCCCCCAATCCACTCCACGCCTTCATCTGCCTCACCCTCACCCGCCGCATCGCCATCCGAGTCACCCATCGCGCCGCCCGCCCCGGTGTCTGGCGCAGAGGCATTCCGAGTTGATTGCCTGTGGCAACACGGGTTGCTGGCGGGATTGAGCGCTACCGCCGGCCTCGGCCTATACACGGCGGGGCTGCGAGGCGACACGTTGAGCGTCGCTGTCGCCGTTCTGCTTTGCCTGAGTTACTGGGCCACGGGCTGGCTGCCGGACTTCCTCGTGTCCTTGCTGCTGATGTTCCTGCTCGCGACCTGCACCTCGCTCGGCGCCGATGTCGTCTTTTCCGGCTTCACGTCAAGCGCGTTCTGGCTCGTCTTCAGCGGGGCCGTGATCGGCATGGCGTTGAACGTCACCGGACTGGGCGAGCGCGTGGCGTCGCGGCTGGCCGATCACTGCGGCCACGCTTATGGCCTCGCCCTCGCCGGCTTCGTCGCCATCGCTTTCGCCCTCGGCATCGTGATGCCCTCCACGCTCGGCCGGATCGCCATCCTCACCCCCATCGTCCTGAGCTTCTGCGAACGCGTCGGTCTCACGCAGGGACGTCCGGGCCGTCACGGCCTGATCCTCGCCACCGCACTGGCCAGTTGCGAACTGTCGACGGCCATCCTGCCGGCGAACCTGCCGAACCTCGTGATGGCAGGCACCGCCGAGACCGTGCTCGGTCTGCGGCTCGGCTACGGGGAATACGCCGTCGCACTTGTCCCCACGCTCGCCGTGGTCCGCGGCATCGTGCTCGTCGTCGTCGCCAAGTGGCTCTTCCCGGATCGGCTGGCAGCACGCGACATCGCTCACAAAGCCGACATCGCCATGTCCGCGACACCGGTGCGCGCGGACGAAAAACGCTTGCTCGCCGCCCTCTCGCTCATGCTCGTGCTCTGGCTCACGGAACCCTGGCACCACGTCGCGGCCGGCTGGGTCGGTCTGGGCATCGCGTTGCTGTGCCTCGGACCACTGCGCCTGGTGAATCCGGACGCCTTCCTCAAGCAGGTCAAGCTCGCGCCGCTGTGGTTCGTCGCGGCCATCATCGGACTGACAGCCGCCGTCGATCATGCGGGATTGGCCAACGCCCTGCGCCCGCTGCTCGCGCGTCTCGATCTGGCGCAAATGTCGACGATGCCCGCCTATCTGGTGCTCGTCGCGCTGTCGATGGCGTTGACGTTCCTCGTCACCTCGAACGCTGCACCCGCGCTCTACACCCCGCTCGTGCCCGCGCTCGCCGCCGGGGCGCCGCTCGGCGTAAAGGCTGTCTTGTTGACGCAGGCGATCGGCATCTCCACCATCGCATTGCCATATCAGGCGCCGCCACTCGTGCTGGCCATGGCGCTCGCTGGCATCGGCATTCGGGACGCCACCCGCTACTGCCTCGCCACGGCATGCGTGGCACTGCTCACCGTCGTGCCGCTCACGGCGCTCTGGTGGCATGTCACCGGAATGCTTCGGCTTTTCTAAGCTTTCGGCGCCCGACGGTTGCCCCGCGTTCCGAGACATCATTTCAAACGCTGGTTTGCGATATCCCGGGCGGGATACCATCGGGCGTACCTTTCAGCGTTCGATCCCTGACCTTTTGGCGGACCGTCTCGTCTAATATGAAACCGTATCGGGAATGCCCTGCTTGAGGCCATCGCCCGCGTAACGCGACAATCGTTAGCAAGACAAGACATCAGACGCGACACACCACACGCCAAATGCAGTCACCGTAGTCGGGCAACGCCGTTTCATGCAGCCAAGGGGAGGTTCTTGCATGACATCGAAGTCGTCGGCTGTCACCAAAATCACTCCGGACACACTGCCCACGCGGCGCCACTGGTCCGACGATCCGGCGCGCATTCGTCTCTATAGCGGCGTCGGCCTGGTTCTGGCTTTCGCCGTACTGCTCATCTGGGGCTACCGGTACGCGCTGTCCGGCACGCCGACCATCAGCCCCATCGGGCTCGACTTCCTGCCGTTCTGGGGCGCCTCGCATTTCGTACTGCAAGGGCATCCGCTCGACGCCTATAACGTCGACCTGATGTCGAAAGTGCAAATCGCGGAGCAACCGTGGGCCGACAAGATCGGCGGCGTGTTGCCGTGGTTGTATCCGCCGGTGATGATGGTGTTTCTCGCCCCCGTTGCCCTGCTCTCCTTCACCTATGCGTACACGCTGTACGCACTGATCGGGCTGGGCCTGTACTACACCGCACTGCGACGCACCGCGCCCTGGCGCAATGCCCGTCTGCCCATACTCGGTTTTCCCGGCGTGCTGCTCGTCGTCATCGCGGGGCAGATCGCGCTCTATACCACGGCGCTCGCGGGCTTCTCGCTCGTGCTGCTGCGCAAGCGGCCGGTCTGGGCCGGCGTGCTTGCCGGACTGCTCTTCGTCAAACCGCACGTCGCCCTGCTCTTTCCGCTCGCGTTTCTCTGCGCCCGCGAGTGGCGTGCGCTGGCCGCGTGCATCGTGACGGTCATCGGCACGACGGCACTCGCCGCCGTGGTCTTTGGCATCGACGTCTACGTCACCTTCCTGCACGCCTCAGAATTCGCGCGGCAGAGCATCGTCAACGGCACGGCACAAATCGCCCGCGTGCCGACGTTTTTCGTCACCGCCCGCATGCTTGGTGCTTCCGTGGAGGTCTCTGCCGTCGTCCACGGCATCGTGGCGTTAGGGGCACTGGCCGTGCTGATCGACTTCTGGCGACGTCCGGGGGTGTTCGCGTTACGCGCGGCCACGCTGGTCTGCGCGACGACCCTCATCAGCCCATACCTCTACGACTACGACCTCGCGCTCCTCGCGCTCGTGATCGCCTGGTACGTACGCGACGGCGCAGCGCGCGGCTGGTTGCGCGGTGAACGCGAATGGCTCGTGCTGCTCTGGATTACCCCCGCGCTCGGCCTGCTCGGCTCGTTGCAGATCGGCTTCCAGTTTCTGCCGTTCATCACGCTGGGCACGCTCGCCATGCTGTGGCGTCGCCGACGTCGACTGGCACATGTGCCCGAGGCCGATGTCTTCGACACACCGAACGAGGCGCACCGCAGCGACCTCGCCGCAACACCGCGCAAATCCGTCACCACGCCTGCGTTCACGAGGTAATCGCCATGCCCCGCGCCGCCGCTCGTACCGACACATCCCATTCGTCACATACGTCAGACTCGCCTGCGGCTTACCGCGCGCCGCTGATCTCGCTCGTCGTGCCATGTCACAACGAAGCCCCGGCGCTCGACAAGTTCTACCGCGCCATCGCGCCTGTGCTCGACAGCGTGGCGAACGTGCGCTTCGAGATCGTCTGCGTGAACGACGGCAGTACGGACGACACCCTGAACGTCCTGCTCGCGTTGCGACGCAAGGACACTCGCATCCGCATCATCGATTTCACCCGCAACTTCGGCAAGGAAGCCGCCTTGAGCGCAGGCATCGACGAAGCGCAGGGCGACGCCGTCATTCCCATCGACGCCGACTTGCAGGATCCGCCCGCCCTCATCCCGGTGATGATCGAACGCTGGCGCGACGGCGCGGAAGTCGTGCTCGCCAAACGCACCAATCGCGCGAGCGACAGCGTTGCCAAGCGGGTGGCGGCAGGCCTGTACTACCGCGTTCACAACCGGTTGTCGGAGGTGAAACTGCCGGAGAACGTCGGCGATTTCCGGCTGATGGACCGCCGCGTCGTGACAGCGATCAAACGACTGCCCGAGCGCCGCCGCTTCATGAAAGGGCTGTTTGCGTGGGTCGGATTCCACACGGAGATCGTGGAGTACGTGCGCGATCCGCGCAGCGCGGGGGAATCGAAGTTCTCCGGCTGGCGGCTGTGGAATTTCGCGCTCGAAGGCATTACCAGCTTCAGTACGGTGCCGTTGCGCTGCTGGACCTACATCGGGGGTTCGCTGGCGCTGCTCTCACTCGCCTATGGCAGCTACATTGCGCTACGCACCATCATTCACGGTGTGGACGTGCCCGGTTATGCCTCGCTGCTCGTCGGCATTCTCTTCCTCGGTGGGATTCAGCTCGTGGGCATCGGGGTGATCGGGGAATACGTCGGTCGCATCTATTACGAATCGAAGGGCCGTCCGCTCTATCTGGTGCGACGCCGCTACCAGTCGAGCGTCAAGGTGAGTCATCTTCCGTCGCGGGCCGGCATGCGTGTGCTTACACGCCTCGATATGTCCAGTAGCGATGGAGCAGGAAAGTCGTCGGCGGCACGATCAACACGACCGCAGCGATCCCGATCCAATGGTTGCCACCCAGATGCTCGACCGTTCGTGCGACGAACGTCGTGAGCAGCAGCCCGAAGATCGACACCGGCAGAAACCTTGCGAGACTCGTGCGATGCACGCGCGCCGAGAAACTCCATAGCGTGTTGAGCAAGTAAGAGCACGGTGTCGCCACGCAGAAGGCGACCGCGTTCGCCAGCACCGACCCCGCACCGAACGCCTCGATGAGCGTGATCGCCACGATCACGTGCACCGCCGTCGAGATCACCCCGGAAACCCCGAAACGCATGAGCGGCACGACGAACGTGCGCACATATGGCGACGCGCGCCAGCGTTGGGCGCGCGTGGTGGAATCGGAGGAGGACGTCTGACGCAGATCCGGCATCGGTTCGGTGGCCGCGACGAATGAAGTCGAGGCAGGTTATTGGGTCGGTTGTGGGATCGGTTATTGGATCGGTTAAGAAATCGAGGCTATCGGCCCAAGTTCACGGGTTCGCCTGACGATACGGGCACCGGCAACGATATCCGGAAAACGTGTGCGGTGCAGCATCGTTGCCTCTCCCCGTCAGCGCTGGACGAATAAGAATTTATGCCATTTTCGCGGCGCATGGGTTGCATGCCTGAGCAAGACGTCTAGGATTGCGAGGTACTTTGCGATGAGAGCACCAGACCCAAGACAAGCGCAAGACAAGAGACGACGTCCGAAATCCACAGGAGGAAGCCGATGCACCGCCCCAATGCCATCCACGCCGCCAGCGTTCTGGTTTTTGCCGTTACGACGTGGAGTGCTTCACTGCATGCTGCCGAGACTAACACCTCAACCTCGTCCGCCGCGCCCGCCTCTGCCGCGCAAACGCTCTCCGTCGAAGGATTGTCGCAACCGGCCGACATTCTCATCGACCACAACGGCGTGCCGCACATTTTCGCCGCCAACGAGCGCGACGGCTTCTTCGTGCAAGGCTTCAACGCCGCGCGCGATCGTCTGTTCCAGATCGATCTCTGGCGACGCCGGGGACTCGGCCAGTTATCCGAAGTGTTCGGACGCGCGTATGTCGCGCAAGACGATGCCGCGCGCCGCTTCGTCTACCGGGGCGACATGGCCACGGAATGGCGGCGGTACGGCCCCGACGCGAAGCCCGCCGCCGAGGCGTTCGCCGCGGGCGTGAACGCCTACATCGACTGGCTGGCAAGGCATCCCGATCAGATGCCGTACGAGTTCCGCAAAGTCGGTTACTGGCCCGCGAAGTGGTCGGCCGAAGACATCGTGCGCATTCGCAGCCACGGCCTGACCCGCAACCTGAAAAGCGAGGTGGCGCGTGCCAAGGTCGTATGCCGTGCGTCGCTCGATGCGGATAGCGTGCGCGTAGGCCTGCAACCGACGTGGAAGACGCAGGTGCCCGACGGGCTCGATCCCTGCCTGCCGGACGATCTGCTCAAGGTCTTCGATCTCGCGACGCAAGGCGTGAAGATCACAAAAGACTCCCTGCAACACGCCAACGCGGACATCGTGCAACTGGCGGAGAACGGCCCTTACGATGTCTCCACCGAATCGGCCGAAGGCAGCAACAACTGGGTCATCTCGCCGCAAAAGTCGACGACGGGCCGCGCCATCATGGCCAACGATCCGCACCGCGCTTACGCGGCACCGAGCCTGCGCTACATCGTGCAGGTCAGCACGCCCACGCTCAACCTGATCGGTGCGGGTGAGCCTGCCATTCCGGGCGTCGCCATCGGGCATAACGGCACCATCGCTTTCGGCCTCACGATCTTCAACATCGATCAGGAAGACCTGTACGTCTACGACCTGAATCCGGCTAACCCCGACCAGTATCGCTACCGGGGCAAATGGGTGCCGATGCGAACCGTCCACGAAACGATCGACGTGCGCGACGGCACGCCGGTGCAGACCGATCTCAAATTTACGAAGCATGGGCCGGTGATCTACGTCGACGCGGCCAAACATCGCGCCTATGCAGTGCGCACGGCATGGCTGGAACCGGGCATGTCGCCGTACTTCGACGCCATGCGCTACATGCGCGCGAAAACCTACGCGCAATTTCAGACGGCACTCGACACGTGGGGCGCCCCGACCGTCAATCAGGTCTATGCGGACGCTTCCGGCAACATCGGCTGGGTGCCGAGCGGCATGGCGCCGATCCGTCCGAACTGGGACGGTCTGATGCCGGTACCGGGCGACGGACGCTATGAGTGGGCCGGCTTCTGGCGTCGCGATCAGTTGCCCTCGGCGTACAACCCGCCGAGTGGCTACTTCACGACGTCCAACGAAATGAACATGCCGGCGGGCTATCCGTACGCCCAACGCAAGCTCGGCTTCGAGTGGACCAACGGCTCGCGTCACGCCCGCATCGACGAGGTGTTGAAGGCGAAGGACAAGGTCTCGCTGGAGGATTCGGAGCGCTTGCAGAACGACATCGTGTCGATACCGGCGCGGCGTCTGATGGCGCTCCTCGCACCGCTGTCGAGCGACGATCCGCAGACGTCGGCTGCGCTCAGGCTCCTCAAGGGTTGGGACGCCCACATGGGGGCCGACTCGGCGCAAGCCGCGCTGGAGGAAGTCTGGTTCAGCCGCCATCTCGGACGCGCCTACAAGAACGCCGTGCTACCCAAATCGGCAGCAGACACGTTCGGTGCGCCGGATCCGGCCCCTATGCTCGATGCACTGGAACAGCCTGCGGCGCGTTTCGGCGAGAACGCCAACGCTAAGCGCGACGCCGTGCTGCTGTCGAGTCTGGGCGAAGCGTGGGGCGAGATGGTCAAGTTGCAGGGGGCCGACCCCGGCGCATGGCAATGGGGCAAGCTCCAGACCAACCTGAACGCTCACCCGCTAGCCGATGCTGTCGACGCCGAGATGCGCGCCAAGCTCAATGTCGGACCGCTCCCGAAAGGCGGCAGCCCGTTCACACCGAACCAGTCGACCTATCGCGTGAGCGATTTCCGTCAGACGAATGGCCCGTCGTTCCGCATCGTGGTCGACGTGGGCAACTGGGACAACACCCGCGCGATGAACCTCCCGGGCGAATCGGGCAATCCCGACAGTCCGCACTATCGCGATCTGGCGCAGAAATGGCTCGACGGCGAATACTTCACGCTGCCCTACTCCCGGGCGGCGGTGGAAGCGGCCACGGAGTCCCGGCTGCATCTGGTACCGGCGACGTCGCGTTGAGTGTGACGGCGGTGCGCGCGTGACGCGCGCATCGCTTTGCAGCGCCCCAAAACGAACCGGAACGAACCGAAATGAAAACAGCCGGTTGGGATACCCAACCGGCTGCTTCGACAGCAACGTTGCCCGTCGGCGGCGTGAACGCGCGCGCCGCGGAGACTTCATCGACGCATCGATCAATGCCCGCCGGGCACGAACTCCGCCTTGTCGCGCTTGATCGTACGCGAGTCCACGGCGTTGGTCGGCACCAGCAGAAGCAGCAGCACGACGCCGATGGAGATTGCCAGGATCGACAGGAACGTCAGGTGCAGCGAATGTTGCAGCACCGCGCGAATCGCCTGATCGGCAATCGTCGACACGCCGCGATCTTCGAGCACGTGACGCAGTTGGTCGGACGTGACCGGCGCGAGACCGCTCGAATGCGTGAGGCCGAAGTTGAGCACCGCGCCGAAGAGCGTCGCCCCCAGCGTGCTGCCGAGGTTACGCGAGAAGATGTTCGATGCCGTGGCGCTGCCGCGTTGCGACGGATCGACGATTTCCTGAATCAGCACGAGCGCACTCACGCTGCCAGTGCCCATCGAGAAGCCCATCAGCAAGGAGCCGAAGCCCGCGAGCAGCGGCGAACTGCTCGGCCCGAGCAAGGCGAAGACGATACCGCCCACCGGCATGATCAGACTCCCGCCCACAAGAATGCGGCGCAGGCCGAATCGTGTGAACGTCTTGGCGGCGAGCGTCGCGCCAATCGGCCAGCCGACCATGATCATGGTGAGCGCCATACCGGCGACGACCGGCGTCTGACGCAGCACACCCTGCGCATACATCGGCAGGAACGTCGTCAGCCCCATGAGCACCATGCCCGAGAGTAGCGTCGCGGCATTGGCGGCGGCAATGGGACGGCGGCTCCACAGCGCAAACGAGATCATCGGATCCTTGGCACGGCGCTCCTGCCAGACGAACAACACGCACGCGAGTGCGCAGGCGAGCACACCACCCCAGACATGAGTGTCGGTGAGCGAGTTCGCATCGGTCAGCGCGATCATCAGCCCGGCCACCGCGATGGTGAAGTACACCGCGCCCATCACGTCGATGCTCGGACGCTGACGCGGCGCCTCTTCATGCAAGTAGGCGATGAAACCCGCAGCGGCCAGCAGGCCGATCGGAATATTGATCCAGAAGATCCACGACCAAGACAGATCGCGAATGATGAGACCGCCGAGCATCGGGCCGAGCACGGCCGAAATGGCCCACACGCTCGCCAGATAGCCCTGCACCTTGCCACGCTCGCTGATCGGGTAGTGATCGGCAATGATCACCAGACTGACCGGCTGGATACATGCCGCCCCCACGCCCTGCAACAGACGGAAGACGATCATGGCCGGCATGGACCACGCGAGCCCGCCGCCGATCGAGGCGATCAGGAAGACGGCAATGCCGACGAGGATGACGGGCTTGCGGCCATAGATGTCGGCAAGCTTGCCGAACACTACGGTCATCGCCGTCTGCGCGAGCAGAAACGCGGAAAAGACCCAGCTGTAGAGATTCAGGCCGCCCAGTTGGGCGACGATTTGCGGCATGGCCGTCGAGATGATCGTCGCTTCGATGGCCACCATAGACGTTGCCGCCATGACGGAAGCCACGATCAATGGCCGCATGGAATTGCGTGTCGCAGACATGTGTTTTCTGAAGTGGGGGTGCTTAACAACTTAAGAGAGGGGTGCTGCGACCCTGTCGGGTGCAACAGCCACACCAGATGGCGGAAGACGGGGATCGAACGTGGCGGCGGCACCGCACGCGTAGTCAAGACGACTTGGGCCTGGCGATGGCGTCAAGCATAGCCGAATGCGGCCAAACGCGTATGACGCTCACCGTCGGCCATCACGGTCTTCAACGAAGCCTTGCCGGGCGTGACTTTCGCCGAACAAAACCCTGAGGCCTTCCAGGTTTTGGAAGGTTTTGAGGCGATGAAAACCGGGGACACCACGATGTATCGCGCCGGCGTTGCACCAGCGCGACGTTCAATGTCCCGAAATCCGATACGGTCTTGCGGCCGATCGTCGCAGTCTTGCAGGCGGATTTACCGACGGCTCGTCAACCAACGGCTGACGATGGGCCGCCGGCACGTGCTAAGCCGTACCGCGATTGCGTTTGATGACCCCGTAGATCGCCAGCAGCACGATCGCGCCGATGATCGAGGCAATCCAGCCGGCCGACTCGCCTTCGGTGTACAGGTGGAGGAACTGGCCGACATATTTGGCGAGCAGCGCGCCGGCAATGCCGAGGATGATGGTCATGATGATGCCCATGCTGTCCCGCCCGGGATGCAGGGCGCGCGCGATGAGACCGACGATCAGACCGACGACGATGGTGCCGATGATGCCCATGACGTACCTCCAAGGACGGGAACCCGAACGCAGTATAGCCCCGATTTCCGGCAGTCCACACCCAATCCCCAGCCCCTGTCGCGCCGGGCCTGTGCCGCCGCCGTCTCCCTGAGATGCCAGGGAGAATGTGCGTCCGCCGCGCCGGTCACTGCGTCTCGCTATCCCCGGTATAAGGGATGACTATTTGTCAAAAGCGGACGGCTGCGCGATGATTGGGCAAGCTGTCCCAACGCGCGGGTACGCGGCGCCGATGAAACCGGCATCGCGTCGACGCGCTATAATCAGGGGCTATCAGATCCCCCACATCATGCAACTGCTCGCTCTCGGCCTGAACCACCATACGGCGCCCGTCTCGCTGCGCGAACGGGTGGCGTTTCCGTTCGAGCGCATCGAGCCGGCGCTGGCGGGCCTGAAGAGTCTGTGGACCGGCAACGGCAAGTTGAGCGCCCCCGAGGCCGCCATTCTGTCGACGTGCAATCGCACCGAGATCTACTGCGTGACCGACGATGCCGCTGCGCGTGAGCGCGCAGTGCACTGGCTCTCGCAGTTCCACAACATTCCGGCCAGCGATCTCGCCCCCCATCTGTACGCCCTGCCCCAGTCCGACGCCGTGCGTCACGCCTTCCGCGTGGCGAGCGGTCTGGACTCGATGGTGCTCGGCGAAACGCAGATCCTCGGACAGTTGAAGGATGCCGTGCGCACCGCCGCCGAGGCCGGCGCCCTGGGCACCTATCTGAATCAGCTTTTCCAGCGCACGTTCGCGGTCGCCAAGGAAGTACGCGGCCAGACCGAGATCGGCGCGCATTCGGTATCGATGGCCGCCGCGGCGGTACGTCTGGCACAACGCATTTTCGAAAGCATCAGCACGCAAAAGGTGCTGTTCATCGGCGCAGGCGAGATGATCGACCTGTGCGCCACGCACTTCGCTGCACAGAATCCGAAAGCCCTCTACATCGCCAACCGGACGGCCGAGCGCGGTGAGAAGCTTGCCGAGCGTCTGGGCGGCACGGCGATCCGCCTGTCGGAGTTGCCGCAACGTCTGCATGAGTTCGACATCGTCGTGTCGTGCACGGCGAGTACGCTGCCGCTGATCGGTCTGGGCGCCGTCGAGCGTGCCATCAAGGCGCGCAAGCACAAGCCGATGTTCATGGTCGATCTGGCCGTGCCGCGCGACATCGAACCGGAAGTCGGTCGTCTGGCCGACGTCTTCCTGTACACCGTCGACGATCTCGGCGCTGTCGTGCGCGAGGGCAATGCCCTGCGTCAGGCAGCCGTCGCACAGGCCGAGGCGATCATCGAGACGCGCGTGCAGCACTTCATGCAATGGCTCGACGCCCGCAGCGTCGTGCCGGTCATTCGCGATATCCACGGCACCGCCGAGGCCATGCGCGTGGCCGAACTTGAGCGTGCCCAGCGCATGCTCGCGCGTGGCGACGACCCTGCCGCCGTGCTCGAAGCCCTGTCCCAGTCCCTCACCAAGAAATTCCTGCACGGCCCGACCCACGCGCTGAATACGGCGCGCGGCGATTCGCGCGAGCAAATCATTCACCTCATTCCCGAACTGTTCCGCACCTCGGGATCCGCCGACAAATAGATGAAAGCGAGCATGCAAGCCAAGCTCGACCAATTGACGCAACGTCTGGTCGAGCTTGATGGCCTATTGAGCCAGGGCGACGTTACCCGCGACCTGGACAACTACCGCAAGCTCACGCGCGAACACGCCGAGCTGGCGCCGGTCGTCGCGCAATATCAGCAGTATCGTCAGGCGCAGAACGACGTCACGGCGGCGCAGGAAATGGCGGCCGATCCGGAAATGCGCGAGTTCGCCGAAGACGAGGCCACGAATGCCCGCGCCCGCATGGACGACATGGAAGGCACATTGCAGCGCATGCTGCTGCCGCGCGACCCGAACGACGATCGCAACATCTATCTGGAAATCCGTGCCGGCACCGGCGGCGACGAATCGGCACTGTTCGCGGGCGATCTGCTGCGCATGTACACGCGCTACGCGGAGCGCCAGCGCTGGCAGGTGGAGATCATGTCGGCCAGCGAGTCGGATCTGGGCGGTTACAAGGAAGTGATCGTCCGGCTGATCGGTCAGGGTGCATATTCCCGCCTGAAGTTTGAATCGGGTGGTCATCGCGTGCAGCGCGTGCCCGCCACGGAAACGCAGGGGCGTATCCATACGTCCGCCTGTACCGTGGCCGTGATGCCGGAAGCCGACGATGTCGCCGACGTCGAAATCAACCCGGCAGACATCCGCATCGACACGTTCCGCGCGTCGGGGGCGGGCGGCCAGCACGTCAACAAGACGGACTCGGCCGTGCGCATCACGCACTTGCCCACGGGCATCGTCGTGGAATGTCAGGACGACCGCTCGCAGCATCGCAACAAGGACAAGGCGCTCAAGGTGCTGGCGGCGCGTATCAAGGACGCCCAGCTCCGCGCCCAGCAAGCCAAGGAAGCGGCCACGCGCAAGAGCCTGATCGGCTCGGGCGACCGTTCAGAGCGCATTCGCACGTACAACTTCCCGCAAGGGCGGATGACGGATCACCGTATCAACCTCACGCTCTACAAGCTCGAATACATCATGGACGGGGATCTCGACGAGATGATCAACGCGCTGGTGACCGAGCATCAGGCGGAATTGCTGGCGTCGCTGGGTGAGGCGGCCTGATGACGTCGGGCGCGGCTGAAGGGACCGACGCAGACGTTGGCGGGAACGGTCAGACCGGCGTTGCCACGGTCGCGTCGCTGCTGCGTGAGCCGGGGCTTCCTCCGGCGGAGTCGCGCATTCTGCTCTCCCACGTGCTCGGCTGGACCCGCACCCAACTGATCACCCGCGACCGCGAGCCGCTCGCCCCCGAGACGGTCGCCGTCTACCGGGCGCTGCATAAGCGTCGCGTGGCAGGCGAACCCATCGCGTACCTCACCGGCACACGGGAATTCTTCGGGCTGACGCTGACGGTGAGTCCGTCCGTGCTCATCCCCCGGCCGGAAACGGAACTGCTCGTGGAACTGGCGCTCGCGCGCATCGAGTCGCGCCGCGCACCGCGCGTGCTCGATCTGGGGACCGGCAGCGGCGCGATCGCATTGGCCATTGCGCATAGCCGTGCGGACGCACAAGTCACCGCCGTCGACCGCTCGACCGATGCCCTCGATGTCGCCCGGCAGAACGCCCGGCAGCTCGGGCTGGAGACGCGCGTCGAGTTTCTCGAAAGCGACTGGTACGCCGCCCTGCCCGCAGATGGCGCCAGGTGTGCACCGTTCGACATCATCGTCTCCAACCCGCCCTACATCGTGTCGGGCGACGAACATCTCTCACAGGGCGACCTGCGCTTCGAACCGGTCGACGCCCTCACCGATCATGCCGATGGTCTGGCCGCGCTGCGCGTCATCGTCGCTGGCGCGCCGTCGCGGCTGCTGCCCGATAGCTGGCTGCTGTGCGAGCACGGCTACCACCAGGCGGCGGACGTCCGCGCGCTTTGCACGGCGGTGGGCTTCGCAGATGTGGTGTCCGAGCGCGATCTCGCCGGGATCGAGCGCACCACGGGCGGCCGGCGCATCTGAGCGTCGGATGGACGGTGTCCGGCGGGCGGCCGAGCGGCGTCCGACGGACCCGCCCGAAAACCGCTAAAATGCCGGATACGCCGACTTTCCGGCATCCCCACGGGCTTCCGATCATGACTACCCAGCAACGTATCCAGCAAATCGTCTCCGAACATCCCGTCGTCCTTTTCATGAAGGGCAACGCGCAATTCCCGATGTGCGGCTTCTCGGGCCGTGCCGTGCAGATCCTGAAGGCATGCGAAGTGGGCGACCTGTTCACGGTCGACGTGCTGGCAGACGACGAAATTCGTCAGGGCGTGAAGGAATTCGCCAACTGGCCGACCATTCCGCAGCTCTACATCAACGGCGAATTCATCGGCGGCTCGGACATCATGATGGAGATGTACCAGAGCGGCGAACTCAAGCAGGTTCTCGCCGAACTCGCCTGATTTCCCATTTCGCCGATTTCACCGGTTTCGCCGATCCGCGGTCGATGACGGTTTCGACGGGAGCCTCCCGAACGCCTGCACGTCTGGTCGTCGCCATTACGGGCGCGACCGGTGCGGTGTATGGCGTGCGCCTGCTCGAACGCCTGCGCGCGATGGGCGGCGTGGAAACCCATCTGATGGTGTCGAGCGCGGGCTGGCTGACGCTGCGTCACGAACTCGGCATGGAGCGCTCGGACGTTCAGGCACTGGCCGATCAGTATCACAGCGTGCGTGAGATCGGCGCGAACATCGCCAGCGGTTCTTTCGCCACGGCGGGCATGATCGTCGCGCCCTGCTCGATGAAGACGCTCGCGAGCGTCGCTCACGGGCTCTCGGACAACCTGATCGCGCGCGCCGCCGACGTCACCCTGAAGGAGCGCCGCCGCCTCGTGCTGATGGTGCGGGAAACGCCCTTCAACCTCGCGCATCTGCGCAATATGA
>NZ_MAOS01000047.1:0-67138 GCF_001721285.1 Pandoraea sp. ISTKB | reverse complement strand
GTGGGTCAGACGGGCAAGATCGTCGCACCGCAGTTGTACGTGGCGGTGGGCATCTCGGGGGCGATTCAGCACCTGGCCGGGATGAAGGATTCGAAGGTGATCGTGGCGATCAACAAGGATCCGGAAGCACCGATTTTCTCGGTGGCCGATTACGGTCTGGTGGGCGATCTGTTCACCGTCGTGCCGGAACTCACGGGCGCGCTGTAAGCATCCGACGTCAGCTTGCAAGTCCGGGCAACGGGAGTCGATCCCGTCGTCCGGTCCTTCGGTTGACATCGGTCGCAGTACCTCCGCCAGTCTGTCATCGACTGGCGGTCGATTCGCATGAGGATGGGGCAGGGGCTACCGCAAGCGTCCCTTCTCGTCTTCATACGAATCGGGCATTCTCGAACGGCAAACAGGGAACAGCGATGGACAAAGTCGATTGCGTCGTGATCGGCGCAGGCGTGGTGGGATTGGCCGTCGCGCGTGCGATGGCGCAGGCCGGACGCGAGGTCGTCGTCCTGGAGTCCGAGCGCGCCATCGGCACCGGCACGAGTTCGCGCAACAGCGAAGTCATTCACGGCGGCATCTACTATCCGCCTGGCTCGCGCAAGGCGACGCTGTGCGTCGAGGGCAAGCGCCGGCTGTATGAGTTCTGTGCGTCGCACGGCGTGGAGCATCGTCGATGCGGCAAGCTGATCGTGGCGACGACCGATCATCAGGTCGGCGAGCTGGAGGCCATCGCCGCTAACGCGCGTGCGAGTGGCGTCGACGATCTTCGCTGGCTCAGCGCCGGGGAAGTGGCGCAACTCGAACCTGATTTGCACACATTTGGTGCATTACTCTCACCGTCAACGGGCATTGTCGACAGTCACGGTCTCATGCTGGCGTTGCAGGGTGACGCCGAGAACGCCGGCGCGATGCTGGCCTTCGACGCACGTGTCACCGGCGCCCGCGTGGGTGGCCCGGACGGCATCGAACTGGACGTCGAAACCGATGGCGTCACGTCGACGTTGCTCGCGGCTACCGTCATCAACAGCGCAGGGCTCCACGCGGTGGACATTGCGCGGCGATTCGAGGGGCTGCCGTCCGAACACATTCCCCAGCGCTATTACGCCAAGGGCAGTTACTTCACCTGTGCGCAGCGAGCGCCGTTCACGCATCTGATCTATCCCGTGCCGGAGCCGGGCGGACTGGGCGTGCATCTGACGCTGGATCTGGGCGGGCAGGCGCGTTTCGGGCCGAACGTCGAATGGGTCGACGATATCGACTACACGGTGAACCCGTCGGATGGCGATGGCTTTTACGCGGCGGTGCGACGCTATTGGCCGACGTTGGCGGACGGCGCATTGCAACCGGGCTATGCGGGGATTCGTCCAAAGATCAGCGGACCGGGCGAGCCGGCAGCGGATTTTCGTATCGATGGGCCTGCCGTGCATGGCGTGGCGGGACTCGTGAACCTGTTCGGCATCGAGTCGCCGGGTCTTACGGCATCGTTGGCCATTGCCGAAGCGGTACGCGCAGCGCTTGCCTGACGCGACACATCGGGCATGTCGCGAGGCACAATTCGCGAGATGGACCGCCCGGCCACATCTCGCCTAGATATCGTCTGTCGACGACTTGCAGACTGCTTTGACTGCTTATCTGGCTAACCCCGTGATTCCTTGACGACGGTGCTGCGAGCATTGCGCAGCCTTCCTGTCGACCGGAATCCTTGCATCGGTAGACTTGCGTGGGCCGGTGTGCGGGTCAGCACACCTGCTATCAGCGCATGGCAACCGGCGGCTTCCACGAAGCCGGATTCGTCCAGAACACACCACGCAGGCGATCGGTATCGCCACACGGCGTGCTGCGAGCCGGCTTGCTGATTTGACCTGCACAGGCGCTGATATCGCGGCCCGATTGTTGCAGGCGTTTCAAGATCGTATCGAGCATGCCCGATTCGCGCCATTCGTTCAGTTTGCGACGGCAGGTCGGCACGGAGGGGTACTGCATGGGCAGCTTGGACCAGCTCTCGCCAGTGAACAGCACCCACAAGACAGCATTGGTCAGCGTGCGCTGCTCGACTTGAGGGCGTCCGCGTCGTTCCGTACGGACCGGTCGGTCGCAAATCAGATCACGCAGGGCGTGCCATTCAACGTCGCTCAGTTCATTAAACATAACACCTCGACCCAAAACAAACGGAGGCGCCGCAGGGGGCGAGTCCGGGCTTCGCGATCTGGTCCGTACCGGTGCAATCTGGTGCGGACTTATCGTCAAAACTCGGCCAAGGCGGCGTCGATCCCCGATGCTGGAAATACAAGCAACAAGCATGCCAGGACATCGGGTTCTCTTGTGAAGAACTCCGCGGGCGGGTCGAACCACACTGCGAAGGGAGCGTTTGACCAGCAAAAAAACGCCCACTTGGCAGGTGGGCGCAGCTCCTGAGTGGCTATTGGGATAGGCAATCGCAAAAGCGTCAGGAGAAAAGGAATACGTGCCTTTTGGCCAGTCCGGATCGTTTATTGTTCTCGGCCCCGGCCAGGGTGTCTCGCTCCACATGCGCCAGCTTGTCAAGCTTGCAGGCGCAATGATGACAAAAAGCGGGGGTCGACGCGCTTCGGAATTACCCCCATTGCGGTGCATGGGGGGCGCCGAAGGCGAAGGGCGCCGGAACGGCGCGAATTGTCAGGCCGCCTGCCCAAGATGAGTGCCAGCCTGCGCTCCGATAGGGCACTGTGTCGCGAGAATGGGCGCAACCTGTCGCAACCGAACATTGACATCGGCGCAACCGGCTCTCGTGAGGTGAGAAAGTTTTTTCGGTGAAGTGGCCCGGTCGAGTCATGGTCTTCCGTCATGGTCGGGTAGCGGGACCGTAGCCTATAATGTGCGCCTTCCATGAATATCGTCTATCGGCTGCGCGGACCCGCCGCACACCGGTCGGCGCCATTGTGCGCAAACGGCATGAGCAACGACAGCGATAACAAATACTCGGTTCCGGGCCTTGAGCGCGGCCTGCGCATTCTCATGACGTTCTCGGCGCGCGAGCCGGTGCTGGCCGGGGCGGACCTGGCGCGGCGTCTGGATATTCCGCGCTCGACGGTTTTTCGCTTGCTGCAAACGCTTGAAGCGGAAGGCTTCATCGAGAAGGCGGGCGATGATCGTCACTATCGGCTTGGTGTAGCGGTGCTGCGCCTCGGTTTCGAATATCTGAACTCGCTCGAACTCACGGATCTCGGCACGCCGGTGATCGAGAAGCTGCGCGATGCGACGGGTTTTTCGAGCCATATTCTGATTCTCGATCAGCGCGACGCGGTGTTCGTCGCCAAGGCGGCAAGCCGCGAACTGGTGTTCGGCACGGTGCGTGTGGGCACGCGTCTGCCCGCCCATGCGACGGCCGTGGGTCATATCCTGCTCGGCGACTATTCGCTGCCTTCGCTCAAACAGCTTTATCCGGAACGTAAGCTCGAAGCGTTCACTGCACATACGCCGACGACGGTGGACGCGCTGCACCGGGTGGTGCAGGAGGACATCGCCCGAGGCTACAGCATGAGTCAGGCCTTCTTCGAGCAGAACATTTCGACGATTGCCGCCCCGGTGCGTAACCATCGCGGCCAGATCGCCGCCGTCATCAGCGTGACGATTCCGCAGGCGCGCGTGGAAGCCGATCTGCTCGAGAACGGGATCATCGAGAAAGTGGTATCTGCTGCCGATGAGCTTTCCCATAAGCTCAACTATCGGGCTGAGCGGGTTGGGGTTTTGAGCTGAGTTTTTGCGGTCTGCTGATTTTTAACCCCCGCTGTCTTATACCCTCGCTGTCCTCTCTTTGCCTCCGGGCAGCGCCGATAGCCGGCCCCCTGACTCCGCTCCACTACCTTAAGTCGCTGCGTCAGGGGGCCGACTATCGCCGCCACTCATATGCCCGGCCGATTCTGTCGCTTGCTTCGTCACGCGGTTCGGGTGTGTTGCCTTGCCACTCGTCTGTTAGCGAATGCTGTCGGCCTCGGGGATCGAACTCGTCTTCAATTTTTTTCGCAGACGGGCGACACCTTTGTCATTAGCATCTGCGCAACGTCAATAAGCATTTACTTATTTTCTGCTTGTCTCACTGAAATCACTTCGCCATAATTGTCTCACCTATTAATCGTTGTTTCATAGGTAAGACAATAACGATGCTTCGGCCGGGACGTCATGATGGACACCGACCTTGCCGGCAAAGGGGCGACATAGCCCCGAAGCATCAGGACGCATAACAGGGGTGGATGGTGAAGAGACGCAGTAAGCGCGCCACCGGCTTTATGGTCGGTCTGGCAGGTCTCGCATGCGCTGGCGCAGCACATGCCGCAGGCGATTCGTTGCAGATTTACGGGACGGTCGACGACGGCCTCACTTATGTGAGCAATCAGGGCGGTGGCCGTCTGTTCAAGATGGACGCGGGTATCGGGCAACCTGATCGCTTTGGTCTTAAGGGACGCGAGGACCTCGGCGGCGGTCTCGCAGCCGTTTTTCAACTGGAACAGGGTTTCAACACCAGCTCCGGCGCGCTGATCAATAGCGGCGTGGAGTGGAATCGTCAGGCCTGGGTCGGGCTGGCGAGCGATCGCTTCGGCACGGTGTCGATCGGTCACCAGACAGACTTCATGCAGGATGTCTCGATTCGCTATTCGAACGGCTTCTGGCAACACAATCTCTATGCCTATCACCCGGGCAACCTCGACAATCTGGCGAATTCGTCGCAGATCGACAATGCCGTGAAGTGGAACAGCACGAGCTTTCACGGTCTGACCGGTGGCCTGATGTACGGCTTCGCCGGCGGGAACGCGCAGGGCCGCACGGTCGGTGGCTACGTGAAGTACGACAATGGACCGCTGTCGGTTGCCGCCACTTACGTGAGCATCAACAAGCGGACGTTCGATTTTTCTTCGCGTCTCGGCATTTCGTCACTCTTCGGCCAGTCGGCACTTTCCACCGCGAAGCTTTTCCAGTCGGACGCCGTGAACAACACCGGTATCGGCGCTTCGTATCGTCTCTCGTCGCGCTGGAACGTGCACGCGCTCTACACCCGCAGCGAAGTCCGCGCACCCGGCGGCTCGGGCAACATGTTCAACTACGACGTCGGCACGGAGTACCGCGTGACGGAGGCGAACGCGCTCACGCTCGGCTATTCGTATTCGTCGTTCAATCACACGCACTACAACCAGATCGAAGCGGGCGACCTGTATTCGTTCTCGAAACGTACGCAATTGCAGGCGCAAGTGACGTATATCGCCGCAACGGGTAATAACCACGCCGCGTCGTATCCGATCGGTGCGTCGAGCAACCACGACCAGATGTTGCTGCGCGTTGGGATGTATCACAGCTTTTAAGTCGCCAACTCACGGGGGCCAATGTCACAGACGGCCCCGTCGATGTCGGTGATGGCCGGTTTTCGGTGGCGACCCTGAGGCGCCGCCGCACATTACGAGATGCAATATGTCAGTTCCTCTGCCCCCTTCGTCTTCGTCCCCGCAGCGCCCGTCGCGGGTGCGCTACTGGATGCTTTTTCTGGTCTTCGTCGGTACGGTCATTAACTACGTGGACCGCGCCAATCTCTCGGTCGCGGCCCCGATGCTCAAGCAGGAGTTCGGTCTCGGCCCTGTCGAGCTGGGCTTCATTTTTTCTGCATACGCGTGGACGTATGTGATCGCGAACATCCCCGGCGGCTGGGTCATCGACCGCTTCGGCACGCGCGCCATCTATGGTGTGGCCATCCTCAGTTGGTCGGTACTCACCTTTATGCAGGGCTTCACCTCGCGCTTCGCCACGCTGTTTGGTATGCGTCTGGGCGTCGGCGTGGCCGAAGCGCCGACGTTCCCGGTGAACAATCGCGTCGTTTCGATCTGGTTTGCGCAGCGTGAGCGAGGTGTTGCGACCAGCGTCTATCTCGTCGGTCAGTACATCGGTATGGCCGCGCTCACGCCGGTGCTGTTCTGGATTGCCCATACCTGGGGCTGGCGTGAGATTTTCTATGCGACGGGCTTGCTTGGCATCGTCTGGGCCGGCGTGTGGTTCGCGGGGTATCGCGATCCGGATAAGTGTCGGTGGGTGAACGCTGCCGAGCTTGACCATATTCGCAGCGGCGGAGCGCTCGTCGAAGCGAAGTCGCAAGAACTGGCGACGTCACAAAAGTTTCCGTGGCGCAAGCTGCTGGCGTTGTTCCGCAATCGTCAGATCATCGCGATCTGCGTGGGTAAGTTCGCCTCGCTGTCGTCGCTTTACTTTTTCCTGACGTGGTTCCCGACCTATCTGATCACCGAGCGTCACATGACGGTGCTCAAGGCGGGGGGCATGACGTCGGTGCCGTTCGTGGCCGCCTCCATCGGGGTGGTCTGCGGCGGTTTGCTCTCGGACTGGCTGCTGCGCCGAGGTGTCGCGGTCGGCACGGCGCGCAAGACGCCGATCGTCACCGGCCTGCTGCTCGTGCCGACGATGTCGCTTACCGTGCTCACCGATGCCAACTGGCTCGTCATCGCCATCATGTCGTTCGCCTTCTTTGCGCAAGGCGTGGCGTCGGCGTCGTGGTCGCTTGTCGCGGACATCGCGCCGAAAGGCATGGTCGGGATCACGGGGGGCGCGGTGAACTTCGCCGGTAACCTCTCGGGCATCATCACCCCCATCGCGATCGGCTTCATCGTGAAAGCGACGGGCTCGTTCGGTTGGGCGCTCGGCCTCATCAGTCTCTTCGCGATTGCCGGCGTGCTGTGCTATCTGTTACTGCTCGGCGAAGTCAAACGTATCGAACTCGATGACGACGATGACGAGCGCAGCGCCGTCGGCGCCAAAGCGCGGACGGCCTGAGTTGCAGCGGCGGGTCGCAGTCGAAGGACCGCCGCGCAACGATTGCCGTGAGACCGGTGTCAGGCTTCCGCGGCCTGACGTCGGTAATCGCCGGGCCGCGCTCCCGTCCATTTCCGGAATGCACGGAAGAAGGCACTGGGGTCCGCGAATCCCAACGACAGGGCGATTTCCAGCATCGGCTTCGACGTGTGACACAACGCGTGAATGGCAAGATCGCGTCGCAACTGGTCCTTGATCGACTGATACGATTGGCCCTCATCCTCAAGCCGTCGACGCAACGTCGACGGCGTGGTGTGGAATTCACCCGCCAGCGTTTCGAACGCCGGCCAGCTATCCGTCGGCATGGTTTTCAGACGTCGACGCACACGCGCCACCATCCCCTTCGTGTTCTTGTACTTGAGGATGATGTTGCCGGGCGCAGCGCGCAGGAAGTCCTTCACGCTGACTTCGTTCTGCACGACAGGCAAATCAAGACACGCCGAGTCGAATTCGATGGCGGTGCGATCGGCATTGAAGACCAGTCGTGCCGAATACATCGTGCGGTACTCGTCGCTATACACCGGTTCCTCGAACGCGAAGTACGCCGTGCTCAGCGTGACGCGTCGCGCGATCAGCCAGCAAGTGAGTGCATAGAACAGGATCAGTAGCGTTTCATGACCGAAGATGCGCGGGGCTTGTGCGTCTGCGCGCTCATGGACTTCCAGCCGGGCGAGGGCGCCGTCGCGCACCAGATGCATCTCCAGATCGTCGAGCAGCAGGCCGAAGAAACGCGAGGCGCGCTGCAATGCCTGCTCCAGCGTGCGGCACGCGACGACGCTGTGACAGAGCATCGCAAAGCTGCCCACTTTCATGCGACGCGAATCCTGACCGAAGAATTCGTCGTCCAGCGCGAGACTGATGAGCCGCCACAGATGCGCATATCGATCGGCCGACACACGGCCCTGCGGATGCGTCAGCAGCGAGGGCGCAATGTCGGCGGCACGCAGTAATGCCGTCGGATCGCCGCCGAGTCGTTCGACGTGCGCCAATGCGTTAATCACGAAATGTATCGAAATGCTGCCTTTTTCCATGCGTCGCGAATCGGAACCGGTGTAAAGCCGTAGCAGGGGGACGCAGGAATTCTAGCAGTGCGGCCCCTGATGGCGCTTCCGGTGCCGTCCGAAAAGCGGATCGGCGTATTCCGAATTCGCGGATGACGTCGCTCGGCGCGGTGCGGCGACGTCGTTCGCAGTGAAGGTTTCTTTGCCGGTCGATGCCGGCGAGGCTTTACTTAGGCGCCATGCGCAGCGCGCCGTCGAGGCGAATGACTTCGCCGTTGATCATGGTGTTCTCGACGATATGACGCACCAGCGCCGCATATTCGGACGGGCGTCCGAGACGCGGCGGGAACGGCACCGACGCCCCCAGCGCTGCCTGAACTTCCGGCGTCATGCCGGCCATCATCGGGGTCTCGAAGATGCCCGGAGCAATCGTCACGACGCGCACGCCCACACGTGCCAGCTCGCGCGCGGCAGGCAGCGTCAGTGCCGCCACCCCGCCTTTCGATGCGGCGTAGGCCGCCTGTCCGATCTGCCCGTCGAACGCGGCGACCGACGCCGTGTTCACGATCACGCCGCGCTCGCCTTCGGCGTCTGCCGTGCCTTCTGCCATCGCCGATGCCGCAATGCGCAGCACGTTGAACGTACCGATCAGATTGACGTTGACGATGCGAGCGAAGCTCTCGAGGCGATGCGGCCCCTGCTTGCCGAGAATCCGTTCCCCAATGACAAGCCCTGCGCAATTGACGACGCCATTGAGTCCGCCGAAGGCGCTCCTGGCCGTGTCGACGAGACGCTGTACATCGTCTTCGCGTGTGATGTCGGTGGCGACGAAGCGCGCGGCATCCCCCAGGGCATCGGCCTGAGCGGCCCCCGCTTCGGCGTTGATGTCGCCGAGCACGACCCGGGCGCCGGCGTCGATGAGCATGCGTGCCGTGGCGGCACCGAGACCCGACGATGCGCCGGTGACGAGAAAGACGCGATCCTTGATTTGCATGAGTGGCGTGTCCTGAAAAGTCGATAAAAGTGAGGGCGTGCTCAGGCGGCGATCGCCGGTGTGGGCGCCGCTTTGGCGATTTCCTGATTACGCAGGATGAAGCGCTGAAGCTTGCCGCTCGGTGTCTTGGGGAGTTCGGTCACGAATTCGATTTCGCGCGGATACGCGTGCGTGGAAAGACGATGACGAACGTGTTCCTGCAATTCGCGAGCAAGGGCATCCGATGCCGCGAACTGCGCATGCAGCACGACGAACGCTTTGACGATTTCCGTACGCTCCGGGTCGGGCTTGCCGATCACAGCCGTCTCGATCACGGCGGGATGCTCGATCAATGCGCTCTCGACGTCGAACGGCCCGATGCGGTAGCCCGACGAGGTAATCACGTCGTCATTGCGGCCGACGAAGCTGATGCTGCCGTCGGCGTTACGCTCGACCGTGTCGCCGGAGAGGTAGTAATTCCCCACGAATGCCGGCGTCTCCCGTTCCCAGTAGCCGCCGAACCACATCAGCGGCGACTGGGTACGATCCAGCGCAAGCACGCCGGGCTCGCCGACGGCGCACTCGCGACCGTCGTCGTCGAGCACCACGACGCGATGACCCGGAGACGCAAAACCCGCCGCACCGGCTTGGATCGGATGGCCGAGCGCATGGTGATTGCACACGACCATGCCGAGTTCCGTCTGACCGTAATGGTCATGGATGGTCACGTCGAGATGCTCGGCGAACCAGCGAATGACTTCAGGGTTGAGCGGCTCACCTGCGCTGGAAACGGCACGCAACTGTCCTTTGACCGGCGCGGCAGCCTTGTCGCCACCGGCGATCAGCAGACGGAACGCGGTGGGCGATCCGGCCAGATTGGTGATCCCGAGCTTCTTGATGATGCGATAGGTGCTTTCGACGTTGAACGGGCCGTCATAGAACGTGGTGGGAATGCCCATCGCGAGCGGCCCGGTGACCGCGTAATACAAGCCGTAAGCCCAGCCCGGGTCGGCGATGTTCCAGAACGTATCGGTCGGACGCAGATCGACCGCGTCGCGCATGTAGCCCACGAACGCCATGATCGCGCGCAGCGGTACCGCGACCGGCTTTGCCGCGCCCGTCGTGCCGGACGTGAACATCATCAGGAAAGGGTCGTCGGCACGGCGCATGACCGGCGCGAACTCGGCGCCGTGTTGTTCGACTTCATGCCAGAAGCTGAAGTCGCTGCGGTGTACGCCTTCACCGCGTGGCCCGCTGACGGTCACGACCGGCGGGCAGTGCTCCACTTCGTCGAGCTTGCTGCGGTTCGTGGCGTCGGTTATCACGAGCTTGCTCTGGGCACTTTGCAGACGATGCTCGATGGCTTTCGGGCCGAACGCGGTGAAGAGCGGTTGATAAACCGCACCTGCCCGCCACGTGCCGAGAATCGTGATCAGCAACTCCGGGGTGCGCGGCAGCAGGCCGCTCACGCGATCGCCCGGCTGCACGCCCTGTTCGCGGAGGAAGTTGGCAAAACGGGCGGAAAGCGCCTGCAAGTGCTTGAATGTCCAGGTCTGGCTCGTGCCGTCTTTTCCCTCCCAGAAGAGGGCGATGCGCCCGGGAAGCGCATGACGGTCGCAGCACTCGACGCAGGCATTCATGGCGTCGAGGTTGCCGTCGAGCGTGGCGCGTACCGTGGCGTCGAGGTCGAACGCCTCGTAGGCTTGGGCGTAATCCGCAGTCATGGGTTGTCTCCTGTAGTCGGATGCCGGCCGACGGCGCGCCGATGATGCAATGGCCTCGAAAGGCATTGGGCACTCGGCGTGCGATGTCGGCCGCTCCCCGGCGCCGTCTATAAGGAACATCGGACGCGGCGCTCATGGGCAAGGGTGAAAATCATCCTAATGCGGGGCGTCGGCGGCAGGCAATGTCCAAACGGTTCAGAGTTCGTGAGGGATTTATCCACTCCGCAGACAGGGTATTTCGCGGTGCAGCAGAGTGCTCGGGCGCGTTGTCGGATATCGGGGGAACGGCGCAGCCCGCACCAGCAAGGGTTTGTCCTGATCGGAATACAGACGATTCCGATGGCAATTCTGCTCATCCAATTTGCCGTTTTTGGCTATGGTGCCAACGCGCTGCGATCCCTACACTGGATCCATCGACAGGCACAGATGTCGGCGACGCTCGCCGGGGCATTCCTAACGTGTCCGATCGGGTTCGACGAGATTGGGGGCGACGAGATAACGACGCAGGAGACAGATATGGATTTCTATACCGAAGACCAACGCATGATCCGCGACATGGCGCGTGCGTTTTCCTCCGAGCAGTTGGCGCCGAACGCTGCGCAATGGGATCGCGAGTGCGCGCTGCCCGACGCGATGGTCGCGCAGATGGGCGACCTCGGCCTGCTCGGCATGATGGTGCCTGAGCAATACGGCGGGTCCTACACCGACTACACGGCGTACGCGCTCGCGATGGAGGAGATTGCGGCGGGCTGTGCCTCGACGGCGACGATGATGTCCGTCCACAACTCGGTCGGGTGTGCGCCGATTCTGAAATTCGGTACGGACGCACAGCGTGAGCGCTGGTTGCCCGATCTGGCGGCCGGCAAGAAGATCGGCGCATTCTGTCTGACCGAGCCGCAGGCCGGGTCGGAAGCCAACAACCTGCGAACGCGCGCGGAGCGTCGCGGCGACAAGTGGGTGCTCAACGGTAACAAGCAGTTCGTGACGAACGGCAAGCGTGCCGCCGTGGCCATCGTTTTCGCCGTCACGGACCCTGCGGCGGGCAAGCGCGGTATTTCGGCATTCATCGTACCGACGGACACGCCGGGTTTCGAAGTCGGGCATCCCGAACACAAGCTCGGCATCCGCGCGTCGGACACGTGTCCGATCACGCTCGTTGATTGCGAGGTCGGTGACGAGGCCATGCTCGGTGAGCCGGGGCAGGGGCTGAAGATTGCGTTGTCCAATCTCGAAGGTGGACGCATCGGGATCGCGGCACTCGCGCTCGGTGTGGCGCGGGCCGCGTTCGAGGCCGCCCTGCAATATGCGAATGAGCGTCAGCAGTTCGGCAAACCGATTCGGGAGCATCAGAGCATTGCGAACATGCTGGCCGACATGACGACGCGCATCAATGCGGCACGCTTCCTGATTCTTCACGCGGCGGCGCTTCGCACACAGGGGCTGCCGTGCCTGTCCGAAGCGTCGCAGGCGAAGCTCTTTGCCTCCGAACTGGCCGAGTGGGTCTGTACCCACGCGATCCAGATCCATGGCGGCTATGGCTACCTCGAAGACTACCCGGTCGAGCGTCACTATCGCGACGCGCGCATCACGCAAATCTACGAAGGCACCAGCGAGATTCAGCGGCAAGTCATTGCCCGCGCGCTGGACTGATGGCGCGGTCACACGGTTTGACGATGGCCGATCGTTGCGATCAGGAGGAGATAGGGTGAGCTTGCAAAAGAGCGGTATCGATATACGCAGCACGCATGACAGGCATAGCGCACGCGACGTACGAGATTCCCACGACGCCGGAGACGAAGTCCTGTTCGACGTGATCAACGGATTCGGGGTGATCACGCTCAATCGTCCCAAGGCGCTTAATGCCATTACGCATGGCATGGTGCGCGCGATGTGGCAGCAACTCAATGCGTGGGCCGACGATCCTGCCGTGCGTGCGGTGCTGGTCGAAGGGGCAGGGGAGAAGGCGTTTTGCGCCGGTGGCGATGTCCGCGCGCTGTACGAAAGCCGGATAAGCAACGCGAATCACCATCAGGCGTTCTTCATCGACGAATACCGGCTCGATTACCTGATTCACCGATATCCGAAGCCGTATATCGCACTGCTCGACGGCATTGTCATGGGCGGTGGCATGGGCATTGCACAGGGCGCAGCGTTGCGGATCGTGACCGACCGGACACGGTTGGCGATGCCTGAGACCGGGATCGGACTGTTCCCTGACGTGGGTGCCAGTTGGTTCCTTGGGCATCTGGCCCCCACGCTCGCCCGATACCTCGGACTGTCCGGGGTGACGATCACGGCCGCCGACGCGCTGTACTGCGGGCTGGCGGACGTCTGGCTGGAAGGCGATGCCCCGGCACAATTGCGCGAGATGTTGCACCGTTTCGAATGGCCGGACGACATGCCGGACAGCGCGGATCGCTCGATGCCTCACACTGGCATGCGAATCGCGGGCGGTAACACGCAAAATACCGCCGACCTGCTGGCATCGCTTCGCGCCGCCCTCGTGCCGCTGGGCCGCACGTGGACCGACGCCGCGCCGCTCTCCCGTGTCAGAGCCACGCTGGACAGACACTTCAGCGCATTGGACGTGCCGGGCATCGTGGCATCACTAGGAAGTGATACCGACAATGCATGGTCTGCCGAGACACTCGCGCTCTTGAACCAGCGCTCGCCGCTCAGTCTGTGCGTCACGGACCGGCAATTGCAGACAGGTCGCCGTCTGGATCTGGCCGATGCCTTTCGCATGGAGTTGGTGTTGGGGTATCACGCGTTCGCATCGGGTGATTTCGTCGAAGGCGTTCGCGCACTGCTGATCGACAAGGACAAGCAACCCCGGTGGCGCTACGCCGCGCTCGCCGATGTGCCGGCGGCTCAGGTCGATGCCTTCTTCGTGAGTCCATGGCCGCAAGGCGCGCATCCGTTGCAGGACCTCGGGAGATAAGCCAACAAGACGACACACAGGGATTGAACTCGGGCAAACGCATGCGACAATGCCGATCTTGCGGGGCACCGCACAATCCGTTGGAGTCCAGATGCTCGTCGAAATCGCCCGCCTGCTGCTAGATCTTGTTTTCTCGCTATTCGGCGCTTTGTTGTTATTGCGTGTGTGGATGCAGGCGACCCGGCTGCCCCCGCGAAATCCTCTCTCCCAAGGGGTGTTTCAGTTCACCAACTGGATCGTGTTGCCGTTGCGGCGCGTGGTGCCGGGCGTGGGCGGCATCGACTGGGCGTGCGTGATCGGCGCATGGCTGGCCGCCATTCTCTATCTGGTGCTGATCACTGCGGTGGTCGGGGTGTCGCCGGTCACGGTGTTCCCGCGTGGCTTGCTGGTCGCGCTGGTGCTGGTGGCCAAGTGGGGCGCCAATCTGGTGATGTGGCTGACGCTGCTCATGGCGGTGCTGTCGTGGGTGAATCCGCGTGCCACCGCAATGCCGATTCTTCAGCACCTGCTCGATCCGCTGCTGCGCCCCATTCGCCGCGTCATCCCGATGGTGGGCGGCTTCGACCTGTCGCCGTTGGGGCTGTTCCTGCTGATGCAGATTCTGCTGATCGTGCTCGCGCGCTTAAGCCTCTTCTTCGCGATGCTCTGACGGGTCTGACGTCGTTCCCGGGGAACGAATCCCCGAAGCATCCGCAGGCAGCGATGCTGCCTGCTGCATATCGATCGGCCGCGATACGTCGCGGCCGATTTGCATCGTAGCGACAGTTAGCCCTCCAGTGGCGGACGCTGCCACATCGGCAACCGAGCGCTCACTTTCCATTCGTGCGGTCTCAAGCCGCGGGCGTTGGGCTGGCGCGATCGTCAGGTGCGGCGCTTGCGCGCGCTCGCCGCCCGAGCGTTCCAGTCCCAGACGACGCAATACTCGGTGACCGTCTTCGGTCACGCTCACTTTGGTGTGCCCCTCGTCCACCGCCACATGCACCAGACGCGCTTGCTCCAGCGCGGCGAGATCGGGCGGTTCGAGGGCATCGGCATCGATGGGGCCAAGCGAGGCGGCCGCCAGCAACAGCGTGGCGATTTCATGCGGACTCAGCATGGTCAGGCTCCTTGAGGCGAATAGCTTTCACGTCGACGTCGTCAGGGTAAGGGGCAGATGTAAGCCCCTGACTACGCCATGTTTACTGCACGTTACGACTCGCCTCCGACCTAGCCTCCCCAGGCGGTCCCGCCACTCTCGCGTGGCTGTCCAGTGAATCTGCTGCCTGTCTGATCAATGACATCCAATGACTTCGTCGACCGGGCAAAAAAACACCGGGGCGATGTCACCGTACTTCAGCATCGGATCGCAAAGCCTCCGGCAAGTTCGTGCATTCGGGTTTCCCCTAGTATGCCCGTTTTTTGCGTACGACGGGGACCGAACCCCCTTGTTTTGACGGGGTTTGCGGGGTGTGTAAGGGAAATGCGATGGCGATGGCAGATCGCTCGGCAGCATTTGAACTATTTTTTTTCTTTTGACGGGGTGCTGATGAAAATATACTTTCCTTCACTCCGAAGGATGACTGCGATCCATGACTGACGCCGACTCGTTGCCCGCCGACTTGCCGCTCACCGAGCGCATCGTGCGAGCCATGCCCGAACTGACGCCTGCGCAACAGCGCATGGCGGCGTTCGTGCTCGACAACACGTTTCGTGCGGCCACCATGCGTATCGACGAATTTGCCGACGCGGTCGGCGTCTCGCTGGCGACGGTCAATCGCTTTGCCCGCGCGCTGGGCTTCGATGGCTATCCGCAATGCCGCGCTGCGATGGTGCGCGGTTACGAAGCGACGCTCGCGCCGATCGAGAGCCTGCGCACGAGCAAGGCGCAGGCAAGCGCCAGTGCCGATGTGATGGCGGCGTCGTTGGCGCAGGCCATCGAGAACCTGGACTGGACACGTCGGGCGCTCGATGCCGGTACCTGCGAGCGCGCCGTCGAGTCGATCTTGCAGGCGCATCGCATCTACGTGCTCGGCCTCGGCGCGAGTGGCTACCTCGCGGGCTTGTTGCACCACGGCCTCGATCCGTATTGCGAAAACGTGCAATCGGTCGTCGGGGCGGGCGGGTCGACGCATGCCGCACGTCAGTTGTTCAAGCTGCGCGAGGGCGATCTGGTGATCGCACTCGGTTTCCCGCGCTACGTCTCCGACACCGTGACGCTCTGCCGCCGCCTGCGTGGTCGCGGCGTGTCCGTGATGGTGCTCACCGACAGCCCCACGTCGCCGTTGGCGCCTTTGGGGGACATCGTGATCTTCGTGCGGAGCAAACCGCGCCTGTCGAGCAACTCCGAAGCGAGCGTGCTGGCCATGATCGATGCCATTTGCGATGCCGTTGCGCAACGCGCCAAACACGCTGTAGATCGCGCGACCGAACTGACCGACTTCCTGCTGCCGTGGCTTGACTCTGCGTCGTTGACGCTGCCGAATGCGCCCGCCAATGCACCGGCAGGCGCCGCAAGCCCGGTGATGCGCCGTGCCGCAGCATCACAGCGCACCGCAAGCACCGCAAACGCTGCCACGACGAAGACCGCCGCCGTCGCGACCCCGCTCCCCGAGGCACTGGGCGCCACGCTGACGCAGGCGCTGGCCAAAACGGCCAACAAAACGCTTCCCGAGTCGCGGGATACCGCGCTGACCGACGCCATCGTCGGAGCAACCGCCAGCACGCTGGGAACGCCGGGTTCGGCTCACGCAAACCCCGCGAGCCCCATGCATCTACCGAATCATTCGAACGCGTCGGCGGCACCCCGCAACGCCGGTCGTTCCGCCACCTCGGCCACCGCCGCCACCAGTGTTGGCACCGGCACCTCGTCCGGCACGGTGACAGGCGGCAACGAAAGAAAGGACAAAGCCTCATGAGTCATGCCCAACGTGCCGTCATCGCCATTCACGGCGGTGCCGGAACGATCAGCCGCGACACGTCGCCCGAAGAACTCAAGGCGTATCACGAGGCATTGGCCGACGTGCTGCGCGCCGGTCAGGCCGTGCTCGCCGCCGGCGGCTCCGCGCTCGACGCCGTGACCGAAGCCGTGCGTCATCTCGAAGATTGCCCGCGCTTTAATGCCGGTCGTGGCGCCGTGTTCACGCACGAAGGCACGCACGAACTCGACGCTGCGATCATGAACGGCACCACGCTCGACGCGGGTGCCATCGCTTGCGTCCATCGCGTGCGCAACCCGATTTTGGCGGCGCGGTCGGTGCTCGAACACAGCCCCCACGTCCTGCTTGTGGGCGAAGGCGCCGAAGCGTTCGCTGCGGCGAACGGCGCCGAGCTGGTCGAGCCCGAGTACTTCTTCACCGAAGCGCGCTACGCCCAGTTGCAGCGTGCGCTCGCCAGCGCAGCCGTTTCGCTCGATCACGACATGCCGCTCAAGAAAGAGCCCATCGACCCGGACACGAAGTTCGGCACGGTCGGCGCGGTTGCCTGCGATATGCACGGTCACATTGCTGCGGCCACATCGACGGGCGGGATGACGAACAAGGCCGTCGGCCGCGTGGGCGATTCGCCGCTCATCGGCGCGGGCTGCTATGCCAACGACGCGACAGCCGCCGTCTCCGCGACGGGCACGGGCGAAGCGTTCATTCGTGCGGTCGCCTGCTACGAAGTCGGTGCATTGATGGCCTACGCGGGGCTCTCGTTGAAAGACGCCGCCGAGCGTGTCATTCAGGATCGTCTGCCGCGAGTGAATGGCCGTGGTGGTCTGATCGCGGTGGATGCGCAAGGCAACGTGGCGCTGCCGTTCAATACCGAAGGGATGTATCGCGGCGTGGCCCGTGTGGGCGAAACGCCGGTGACGGCCATTCACGAGTAAGACCGAACGTCCCGGGATGCTCGGGCAAGACGGCGCGGGCCATCCCGGCGGCGCGCACCAGTACCAGATTCAGCAAGTGAAGATTAGCGAGGACAGGCGTGGCTGAGCGTAAGACAACCCCTACGATTTCGTTGCCCGACGAGCGCGTGCTCGACGTGAGCGGCATTACCGTGCAGTTCGCGACGTCCGAGCGCGTGGTGACGGCCGTGCGCGATCTGTCCTTCCATGTCGACCGTGGCGAGACGCTCGCCATCGTGGGCGAATCGGGGTCCGGCAAATCGGTGACCTCGCTCGCGGCCATGCGTCTCGTCGAGAACGGCGGCGGGCGGATCACCGAGGGCTCGATGGTCATGCGCCGCCGCAACGGCAAGCTCGTCGACCTCACGCGTGCCAGCGGCCGCACCATGCGCAGTATTCGTGGCGCGGACATGGCGATGATCTTCCAGGAGCCGATGACCTCGCTCAACCCGGTTTTCCCGGTGGGCGAGCAGATTGCCGAATCCATCCGTCTGCATCAGGGCAAGGATGTCGCCGCAGCGCGCGCCGAGGCGCTGCGCATGCTCGAACTCGTGCGAATTCCAGAAGCGAAGCGCGTGCTCGGTCGTTTCCCGCACCAACTGTCGGGCGGCATGCGTCAGCGCGTGATGATCGCCATGGCGCTGTCCTGCAAGCCGGGCCTGTTGATTGCCGACGAGCCGACCACTGCGCTCGATGTGACGATTCAGGCACAGATCCTGCAACTGATTCGTGCGTTGCAAGACGAAATGCGCATGGGCGTCGTGTTCATCACGCACGACATGGGGGTGGTGGCCGAAGTTGCCGACCGCGTGCTCGTGATGCATCGCGGCGACAAGGTGGAAGAGGGCCGCTCGGCGGAAATTTTCGCCGCCCCGCGCGAACGCTACACGCAGGCGCTGCTCTCGGCAGTGCCGCGTCTCGGTTCGATGCAGGGTACCGACCTGCCGGCGCGCTTCCCGCTGCTGCGCTACGACGCCCCGGCGGATGCCAAACCCGTCGCCGAAACCCCGCAACCGACGGTCAAGACGGAGGCCGGTCCGATCCTGCGCGTGAAGGATCTCGTCGCGCGCTTCGACGTGCCGTCCGGTTTCTTTGGCCGTGTGAAGCAGCGCGTGCACGCCGTCGAGCGGGTGAGTTTCGATCTCTATCCCGGCGAGACGCTGGGCCTCGTGGGCGAGTCCGGTTGCGGCAAGTCGACGACCGGCCGTGCGCTGCTGCGTCTGGTCGCCAGTCAGGGCGGCTCCATCGAGTTCGGCGGCAAGCCGATTCACGATCTCGCCGGTCGCGCCTTGCAGACGCTGCGCCGTGATATCCAGTTCATCTTCCAGGACCCGTTTGCCTCGCTCGACCCGCGTCTGACGGTGGGGTTCTCGATCATGGAGCCGCTGCTGGTGCATGGCGTGGCGAGCGGCGCGGAAGCCGAAAAGCGCGTGGCCGAACTGCTCGAACGTGTGGGGCTGCCTGCCGATTACGCGCAGCGCTACCCGCATGAGTTCTCGGGCGGTCAGCGTCAGCGTATCGCCATCGCCCGCGCACTGGCGCTCAAGCCGAAGGTCGTGATCGCCGACGAATCCGTCTCGGCGCTCGACGTCTCCGTGCAGGCGCAGATCATCAACCTGATGCTCGACCTGCAAAAGGAGTTCGGCATCGCGTTCCTGTTCATCTCGCACGACATGGCGGTCGTGGAGCGGATCAGCCACCGTGTGGCGGTGATGTTCCTCGGGCAGATCGTGGAGATCGGTCCGCGTCGCGCGATCTTCGAAAACCCGCAGCATCCTTATACGAAGAAGCTGATGTCGGCGGTGCCGATTGCCGATCCGGCGCGCCGTCACGCCAAGCGGGAGTTGCTGACGGAAGAGATTCCGAGCCCGATCCGCGCGATCGGCGACGAACCGCAGGTGCAGCCGCTCGTGGAAGTCGGGGCGGGGCACTTCGTGGCGCGTCATCGCGTGGCCGGCGCTTATTGAGGGCCGATTGACCGATCCGTCGGCGTTACGTCCGGCACCGGATTTCGCATTCCCCGGGGACTCGCGTTCCCGGCAGTTTCAGGCAGTACCCAAGTTGCACGTCTCGTTGTAGCCATAATGCCCGCCAAGTGGCGCAGTCGAAGGACTGGCCCGCGGCGACCCCGTCAGACCAGAAGGAGAAAGACAGATGTCGAAAAACGTTTTGTTGGGCGCTCGCTGGAAAACCGCGCTCGCGTCCGTCGCTGTGGCGTCCGCCGTGTTCGGTGCAGCCCCGGCGTTCGCCGCCAAGGATGTCGTGATGGCCGTGCAGTCGACCTTCACGACGATGGATCCGTACGACGCCAACGACACGCTGTCGCAAGCGGTCGCGAAGTCGTTCTACGAAGGCATGTTCGGTTTCGACAAGGACATGAAGCTCGTGAACGTGCTGGCCGACAGCTACACGGTCTCGCCGGACGGCCTCGTCTACACAATCAAGCTCAAGTCCGGCGTGAAGTTCCAGGACGGCACGACCTTCGACGCTGCCGCCGTGAAGGCGAACTTCGACCGCGTGACGAACCCGGACAACAAGCTCAAGCGCTACAACTTGTACAAGGAAATCGCCAAGACGGAAGCGGTCGATGCGCACACGGTGAAGTTCACGCTCAAGGAGGCGTTCTCGCCGTTCATCAACACGCTGGCGCACCCGTCGGCCGTGATCATCTCGCCTGAAGCGCTGAAGAAGTACGGCAAGGACATCGCCTCGCACCCGGTCGGCACGGGCCCGTTCGAGTTCGTCGAATGGAACCGCACCGATTACGTGAAGGTGAAGAAGTTCGACGGCTACTGGAAGAAGGGCTATCCGAAGGTCGACACGATCACCTTCAAGCCGGTGGTGGACAACAACACGCGCGCTGCCGTCATGCAGACGGGCGAAGCGGGTTTTGCCTTCCCGGTGCCGTATGAGCAGGCCGACGGTCTGAAGGCCAGCGGCAAGGTCGACGTGATCGCCGGTCCGTCGATCATCCAGCGCTACGTGAGCTTCAACACGAAGCAGAAGCCGTTCGACGACGTGCGTGTGCGTCAGGCCATCAACTACGCCATCAACAAGGAAGCGCTGGTGAAGGTGGCCTTCGCGGGCTACGCCACCCCGGCCGACGGTGTGGTGCCGAAGGGCGTGGACTACGCGGTCAAGACCGGCCCGTGGCCGTATAACCCGGCCAAGGCGAAGGAACTGCTCAAGGAAGCCGGTTACCCGAACGGTTTCGAGACCACGCTGTGGTCGGCCTACACGTACACCACCGCACAGAAGGTGATCCAGTTCGTGCAGCAGCAACTGGCGCAAGTCGGCATCAAGGCGCAAGTGCGCGCGCTTGAAGCCGGCCAGCGTGTCGAGCTGGTCGAATCGGCCCCGGATCCCGACAAGGCGCCGGTGCGCATGTACTACGTGGGCTGGTCGTCGTCGACGGGCGAAGCCGACTGGGCACTGCGCCCGCTGCTGGGCTCGGAGTCGTTCCCGCCGAAGCTCTTCAACACCGCCTATTACAAGAACGAGGCCGTTGACGCCGACTTCAACAAGGCGCTGCTGACGACCGATCGTGCAGAGAAGACCAAGCTGTACACGGACGCCCAACAGAAGATCTGGAACGATGCGCCGTGGGCGTTCCTCGTGACGGAAAAGCTGCTGTACGCACGTAACAAGAACCTGTCGGGCGTGTACACGATGCCTGACGGCTCGTTCAACTTCACCGATATCTCGATGAAGTAATCGCCGGACCCATCGCGCCCCCGTCAATGGTCGGGGGACGGCGATGGCCTGCGAGTGTGATGTTCCCCGCGCCGCCGGCTCCGGCCGACGGCGCGGTCTACCGCAAGACATGGTTTAGGCAAGACGTTCGGCAAGACTGCGATGCTCAATTACTTTCTCAAACGCCTGCTCGGCCTGATCCCCACGCTGCTGATCGTGGCGGTGCTGGTGTTCGGCTTCGTGCACATGTTGCCGGGCGATCCGGCGCGTCTGGCGGCCGGTCCGCAGGCGGACGAGGCGACCGTGGCGCTGGTGCGTCAGGATCTCGGCCTCGACAAGCCGCTGCTGACCCAGTTCACGACCTTCATCACGCACGCGGTGCGCGGCGACTTCGGTCTGTCGATGCGCAGCAAGCAACCGGTCTCGGAGGAAATCTCCAGCCGCTTCATGCCGACGCTGTGGCTCACGCTGGTGAGCATGATCTGGTCGGTGGTGATCGGCATGGGGCTCGGTGTGGCGTCTGCCGTCTGGCGCAACCGCTGGCCCGACCGGCTCGGCATGACTTTCGCGGTCTCGGGCATCTCGTTCCCCGCATTTGCGCTGGGCATGTTGCTGATGCAGATTTTCTCGGTGCAGCTCGGCTGGCTGCCGACCATCGGCGCCGATTCGTGGAAGAGCTACATCCTGCCCTCGATTACGCTGGGCGCGGCGGTGGCCGCCGTGATGGCCCGCTTCACACGCTCGGCGTTCGTCGAAGTGCTGCACGAAGACTTCGTGCGCACGGCCCGCGCCAAGGGGCTCAACGAAATGCGCGTGGTGTTCAAGCATGCGCTGCGCAACGCCATGATCCCCGTCGTCACGATGATGGGGTTGCAGTTCGGTTTCCTGCTCGGCGGCTCGATCGTCGTCGAGGTGGTATTCAACTGGCCTGGACTCGGACGCCTGCTGATCGACTCGGTCGAGATGCGCGACTATCCGGTGATTCAGGCGCTGGTGCTGTTGTTCTCGCTTGAGTTCATTCTGATCAACCTCGTGGTCGACGTGCTGTACGCCGTCATCAACCCGACCATTCGCTACAAGTGAGGCACGCATCATGAGCGCAAGCCAACCGACAACCCAACCGACGACGGCCACTGCGGCGGCCGCCGGCGGCAATCGCGTGCGCACGCCGTGGCGCGAATTCTGGCGCAAATTCAAGAAGCAGCACATCGCGATGGTCGCAGGCGCCTTCGTGCTGGTGCTGGTCGTCATTGCGATCCTCGCGCCGCACCTCGTGCCGTTCGATCCGGAGAACTTCTTCGACTACGACGCCCTGAATGCCGGGCCGTCAGCGAAGCACTGGTTCGGCGTGGATTCGCTCGGACGCGACATCTTCAGCCGTGTGCTCGCGGGCACGCGCATCTCGCTGGCCGCCGGCTTCGGCTCGGTGGCCCTCGGTGCGGTGATCGGCACGGTGCTGGGCCTGCTGGCGGGTTACTACGAAGGCTGGTGGGACCGCATCGTCATGCGTATCTCCGACGTGCTGTTCGCCTTCCCGGGCATTCTGCTCGCCATCGGCGTGGTGGCCGTGCTGGGTAACGGCATGATCAACGTGATCGTGGCCGTCGCTATTTTCTCGATTCCGGCGTTCGCGCGGCTCGTGCGCGGCAACACGCTGGTGCTCAAGCATCTGACGTATATCGAGGCGGCGCGCTCCATTGGGGCGTCGGACTGGACGATCATCATGCGGCACATTCTGCCGGGCACGGTGTCGTCCATCGTCGTGTACTTCTCGATGCGTATCGGTACGTCGATCATCACGGCGGCGAGTCTGTCGTTCCTGGGGCTTGGCGCGCAACCGCCTACGCCGGAGTGGGGCGCGATGCTCAACGAAGCGCGCGCCGACATGGTCAACGCGCCGCACATCGCCATCTTCCCGAGCCTGGCCATTTTCCTGACCGTGCTCGCTTTCAACCTGCTCGGCGACGGCCTGCGCGACGCGCTCGATCCGAAGCTCGACCGGCATTGATGACCCCGCAGGAGCGCGAAATGATCCCCCCGTCAGACTTTCGCGAAGCCTCGTTCGGCGCCCCCCACGTCGGGCTGCTGCCCGCCGGGCCGCGCGATGCCATCTCGGACGTGCCGGGTGTTTTCGTCGGACACGTGACGCTCGCCGACGGGCCGGTACAAACGGGCGTCACCGTCGTCTGTCCGACGCCCGCCACGACAATGGATCCCGGCGGCGCGGCCCCCGGAGCGTCGGCGCCCAGCGCGCAGTGGGATCCGTTTCGCACCAAGATCCCTGCGGGTGCTGCGGTCATCAACGGCTTCGGCAAGAGCGTGGGTCTGATGCAGATCGACGAACTGGGCGTCGTCGAAGCGCCGCTGGCGCTCACCAACACGTTCTCCGTCAGCCATGTCGTACTCGGCCAGCTACGCGCGGCCATAGCGGCGAATCCGGGCATCGGGCGGGGCGCTCCCTCGCTGAACCCCACGGTGTTCGAATGTAACGACGGTTATCTGAACGACATGCAGGCGTTCACGGTTACCGAAGCGGATTACGCGCAGGCGCTGACGAACGCATCGTCCGACTTTGCGCAGGGCGCGGTCGGCGCCGGACGCGGCATGTCCAGCTTCGGACTGAAGGGCGGCATCGGCTCCGCGTCGCGGGTCGTGGAAACGGCCGGGGCCACGTTCACGGTCGGCGTGCTGGTGCTCTCAAACTTCGGCCGCCCGTCACAGTTGACGATTGCCGGGCGTCACGTCGGGCCGGTGCTCGACGAGCGCCTCGCACAGCCCGAGCAAAGCGCGGCGCCCGAGCGTGGCTCGATCATCATGCTCGTGGCCACCGATGCGCCGCTCGACGCGCGGCAGTTGCGCCGTGTCGCCACGCGCACCGGCGCCGGACTGGCGCGCACCGGTTCCGTCTACGGTCATGGCAGCGGCGACGTTGCCCTTGCTTTCACCACCGGCTACACCGTAAGTCACGACGCGATGGGACGGGTGGCGCCAGCGGCGCTGGTCCCCGACGCATTGCTCGACCCCATTTTTCAGGCGACGGCCGACGCCACCGAGCAGGCCATTCTGCACGCGCTGTTTGCGGCCGAGTCCGTACTCGGGCGCGACGGTCATGTGCGGCGCGCACTCGCCGACGTGCTGCCCGACTGGGCGGCGCTGTAACCGGAGGCTGCCATCGGGCGCCGCCACCGTCTGCCCCGTCAGCGCCGGCATGGCGCCGCGCCCGTAGCCCCTTACGACTCTATCGACACGACACTATGCGAATTCTGATCTCCACCGATATCGAAGGCGTCGCGGGCGTCTTCCACGCCGAACAGACACGCGCCGGTAACGGTGAGTACGAACGCGCGCGCCGCTGGATGACGCGCGAAGCCAACGCCGCCGTCGAAGGTGCCTTCGCTGGCGGGGCGACCGAAGTGATGGTCAACGATTCGCACGGCGGCTTTCGTAACCTGTTGCCGGACGAACTCGATCCGCGCGCGCGTCTGGTGCTGGGCAAGCCGCGCTATCTCGGCATGGTCGCCGGGGTGGAAGCCGGGTGTGACGCGCTTTTCATGATCGGCTATCACGGCAAAGCCCAGAGCGCGGGCATTCTGGCGCACACGATCAACAGCTTCGCCTTCGCCCGCGTATGGCTGGGCGGCGTGGAGGCGAGCGAGGCCATGCTGTATGGGGCGCTCGCCGGTGAGCGGGGCGTGCCGATGGTCATGGCCAGCGGCGATGACGTCTTCTGCGAAGAAACGCAGTTGATCTTCCCCTCCGCCCATTTCGTGCAGACGAAGGCGGCGTGGGGGCAGGGCAGCGGCATGACGCTCAGCCCGTCACAGTCGTGCGAGCTGATCCGGGAGGCGGCGAAGACATCGCTCGAAGACTCGCGCAAATGGCATACGTACAAGGTCGAAACCCCGGTCGAAGTGCGTCTGCAAGCCCAGAGCACGGCGCTCGCCGACCTGTTCTGCCAGTGGCCGACGCTCGAACGCGTGGACGGTGTCACCCTGCAATACGTCGCGCCGAGCGTGGAGGCGGCCGTTCGGGTGCTCAACTGCCTGTCCGCCATGTCGTTCATGCTGCGCTGAGCCGGGCGCGTGGCCGCTCGCCAGCGCCCGACGGGGCGCTGAAATCGGCCGTAAGACGGACTTTTGACCCGGCAAACGCGTGCCGGACCCCGCCAAAAGGGCTCTGTAACCTGTTGGTTTGCAGGGTTTTGTCGAGTTTTGTCACCGGTATTTCCCTGTCAACCGAACCGGCACTGCCCGCTTAGCCGCGCCAGTGCTGGATCTGCGTTTTCCATGTTGTTGCGGCGCGACTTTCTCAGGGTTCACCGCGCCAAAACGTCAAGGTCGGACGTGCGATAATCCGTAATATTTTGTAACAGCAGCACCGCACTATGGGTGCCGTAACGGTTTATTGAGCGTCGGCAGCGATGTCGGCGGTGAATCATGGATATCAGAAACGCCCGACGTTGGGCGGAGCCCGGCGCGAAACGCTACGTCGGCGCACTCATGGTGGTACTTGCTGCGTTTCTTGTTCGCAGCCTCCTGCATCCGGTGCTCGATCACTCGATGCCGGGCGTCTTTTTCGTCTGCGCGGCCATCATCGTCGAATTCACCTGGGGGCTGGGACCGGCCATCATGGCGATGATCGTGAGCATCCCGATTTTCGACTTCTTCTTCGTGCCGCCGTTTCGCGACATCGCGGAGCTCGATCGTCGGGACGTGCTGATCGTTACGGGCTTCATGCTCATCACGCCGTTGGCGGTTGCCCTCATCGAACGCCTGCGCCGCGCGCAGTACCGCGCCGAACTTCTCGCGGAAGTCGCCCAGACGCGTTACGAAATGCTGCTGCGCGCCGAGAACGAGCGCATGGTGCTGTCGGATTCGGTGCAGTTGGGCAATGCGCTCATGACCTATCTGACGAAACACCTCGACTCGATCTTCTATCTGGCCAACCCGGCCACGCACTACCAATTCATCGACGAGCATTTTCGTCGCGAGACGGGCGTGTCGCCGGATGTCGTCCAGCGCGACGGGTTGCGCGCGATGTTGCACCCGGAAGACGCGCAACGTCTGGCAGGGTTGTTCTCGGCGGAAGGCGAGCCGCCGCCGCCGGGCGCCTACAACCTGCGGGTGCGCACGCACGATGGCGACTTCGACGTGATTCACTGCGAGTTGCAGCACTTCCGCGCCCATGTCGGCACGTATGTGATCCTGCGTCTGCATGCAGGGCCGACGGTGCGTCCGGTGAGTACGGTCACGCCGTTGCATGCTGCCGTACCGGCAGCGAGTGCGTCCAATACGTCCAACACGTCCGGTGCGTCCAGTACGTCTTCCACGGCCAACGCGGCCAACAAGCTTGAAGTTACGCAGACGTCCGGCGTCTGTGGCGGGGTTTGACCATGTTTCAACAAGACATCTTCTACAAAGGCGGCGAGCATGCCGTGCTGCTGCTGCCGGGGCTCTCGAGCACGCCGCTCGAAATGCGTCCGGTCGCCAAGGCGCTGCATCGCGACGGCTACACCGTGTCGGTGCCGCACATCGAGGGTTACGGCCTCGGTGCGCCGTGCACCCACTGGCGCGAGTGGATCGCCGCGGCGCGCGTGAAATACCGTGAACTGCGCGACACCCATCAGACCGTATCGCTGTGCGGCCTGAGCATGGGAGCGACGCTGGCGCTTGCGGTGGCGGAAGAGGAGCCCGATGTCGCGGCCATCTCGGTGCTGGCCGTCACGCTGGTGTACGACGGCTGGACCATTCCGCTGGCTTATCCGCTGCTCGATTTGCTGTATCACCTGCCGTTCGGCCATCGCTATCGCTATTACGAGAAGGCGCCGTTCGGGCTGAAGAATGAAGCGTTGCGTGCCCGGGTGCAGAAGTCGATGTCGCTGCACGACGCGTCCGAGATCGGTTCGGCGTCGCTGCCCATCGCCCACTTGTATAACGCGCGCCGGCTCGCGTCTCACGTGCGCAACCGGCTCGATCGCGTAACGGCAGACTGCCTGATCGTGCACGCGGTGGACGACGATACGGCCAGCCCGCACAACGCGCGTATCGTCTACCAGGGCGTGTCGTCCGACGTGAAGCAGAAGTGCCTGCTCGGCGAGAGCTATCACATCCTCACGATGGATAACGAGCGCGAGACCGTCGCCGACGAGACGCGCCGCTTCTTCCGCGACGCCGTCGCGCGTCGCACCGGCGGCGCCACGTCTGAAACGCGCATCATCTCCAAGGCGCTGCTGCGCGCCAAGCGTCGTCAGGTCGCTGCCTGAACGGTGCATCTCCAGGGGCGAGGGCGGGTGATCTGTCGCCAGCCTCCCCTGTCTTCCCATGACGTTTTTTCGTGGTCGCGTGATCGCGAGAGAGCGTCGTTCGTATCCCTAAATTCTCATTCTCTGCGAACGACATCGGTATCCGGTCGCCTGACGTCGGCCTGATATCGGACGGCCCTGTGAGCCCCGCCGGTATTGGTGCACACGATGTCATCAAACTGCCATCGATGGCCGGTTAAGGTCTGGGTTTTCCGATCCAGACGTCGATCCGATCACGCTCGGGACGGCGCAGCGCACACCAGGTCATGTCATCGCTCGTCATTGAATCCGTCAGCAAACAGTGGGGAGACACGCACGCGCTTCAGGACGTGAGTTTCACCGCCGACGCAGGCTCGCTCGTGGTGCTGCTCGGCCCGTCGGGGTGCGGCAAGTCGACGTTGCTGCGCATGATCGCGGGTCTCGACACGCCGACAAGCGGACGCATTCTGTTGGGCGCCGACGACGTGACGGCCTTGCCGCCGGCGCGTCGCAAGCTGTCGATGGTGTTCCAGTCCTACGCGTTGTTCCCGCATCTTTCCGTACGCGAAAACCTGCTGTTCGGCCTGCGCGTGCGTCGTGAGCCGACGCGCGACTATCCGCAGCGTCTGGCGCGCGTGGCGTCGCTGCTGGGACTTGAGCCGTATCTGGATCGCAAGCCGTCGCAACTCTCGGGCGGACAGCAGCAGCGTGTGGCGCTGGGCCGCGCGGTGATCGCCGAGACGTCCGTGTGCCTGATGGACGAACCGCTGTCGAATCTCGATGCACAACTGCGTCAGGAGATGCGTCGCGAAATCCGCGCGCTGCAACAGCAGCTCGGCATGACGCTCATCTACGTGACGCACGATCAGACCGAGGCGATGAGCATGGCCGATCAGGTCGTGCTGCTGCGCAACGGTCGCATCGAGCAGCGCGGTGCACCTCACACGCTCTACGCCACGCCGTCGACGCGCTTTGCCGCGAGCTTCATCGGCACGCCGCCGATGCAGTTGCTGCGTCTCGTGCGTCATGCCGACGCGCTCGTACCCGCCGGTCAGACCGGCCCGGCGTTGGCCCCGGCCGGTCAGCTCGACAGCGCATGGCTCGGCCTGCGCCCGGAGCACGTGCGTGCGGTGGCGCCCACGTCCGTGGGTGCCGTGCTCGCCAAGGTGAGCGCCGTCGAATATCTGGGGGCCGACACGCTCGTCGCCTGCACGCTGGGCGACGCGGGCGAGATCGCCACGCGCGTGCCGGGTCACCGGCCATTCCTGCCGGGCGACGCCATCGGGCTCCAATGGGACGCCGCCGATCAGCATCTGTTCGATGCGACGTCGGGCATGCGCATGGCGGATACGACATCGGCCACGGCGCCCGAAGAACACATCACCACCACGCTTACACGGGGAATCCAGGGAAATGCGACGCACGATTCTGAAAACGTTTGCGGCGGGGCTGGCAACGGCCGCCGCAGTGTCATTGGGCGGCCTGAGCAGCCCGGTCTTCGCGCAACAGAAGCCGGTTGAGCTTCAGTTTTACTATCCGGTCGCCATTGGCGGTCCGGTCACGAAGATCATCAACGATCTGGTGGCGGACTTCGAGAAGGATCATCCGAACATCAAGATCAAGCCGGTGTACGCGGGGTCGTATCAGGATTCCGTGGTCAAGGCGCTGACGGCCGCGAAGGCCGGCACCCCGCCGCAACTGGCCGTGCTGGCTGCGGCCGACGTCTTCACGCTCATCGACGAAGACGCCGTGGTGCCGATCGACAGCATTGCGAACACGCCGGCCGACAAGCAATGGCTCGACGGCTTCTACCCCGCGCTGATGCTGAACTCGCGCATCAACGGCCACACGTGGGGCGTGCCGTTCCAGCGTTCGACCATCGTGATGTACTGGAACAAGGACGCCTTCCGCGAAGCCGGTCTCGATCCGGATCACGCACCGGCAAACTGGGACGATCTCGTGAGCTACGCACAGAAGCTCACCAAGCGCGATGCGTCGGGCAACGTGACGCAGTGGGGCATCAAGGTGCCGTCCGTCGGCTTCGCGTACTGGTTGTTCCAGGCGTTCACCACGCCGGCCGGTATCGAGCTGATGAACCCGGCCGGTACGAAGACGTTCCTCAACGCGCCGCAGGCCGTGCAGTCGCTGCAATACTGGGTCGATCTGACGACGAAGTACAAGGTCATGCCGACGGGCTCGATCGAGTGGGGCACTACGCCGAAGGACTTCCTCGAGAAGAAGGCCGCCATCGTCTACACGACGACGGGCAACCTGACCAACATCCGCACCAACGCCACGTTCCCGTTCGGCGTGGGCAAGATGCCGGCCAAGGTGCGCGGCGGCAGCCCGACGGGCGGCGGCAACTTCTACGTCTTCAAGAAGTCGACGCCGGAAGAAAAGCAGGCCGCGATGACGTTCATCAAGTGGGCCACCACGCCTGAGCGTGCCGCACAGTTCGGCATCGACACGGGTTACGTCGCCGTGACGCCGGCCGCGTGGGACACCCCGGCGATGAAGCAATACGTGCAGAAGGTGCCGGCGGCAGCCGTGGCACGCGACCAACTGAGCGTGAGCGTGGCCGAGTTCTCGACGCACGACAACCAGCGTGTGACGAAGTCGCTCAACGACGCGATTCAGGCTGCCGTGACGGGCACCAAGTCGCCGAAGCAGGCGCTCGACGACGCGCAACGCGAAGCCGATCGCATTCTGCGTCCGTATGCGCGCTGAGTCTCGCTGACAAGTCTTACCGCAACACATTAGTCTCGTAGCAACCGGTCGTCGCACGGCAGTCAGCGTGCGGCGACCGGTGCAGAATCGATGGACCGCCGATGAACCGTCCCTCCGCCTCCTGGGTGCCCTGGCTGCTGCTGTTGCCGGCGTTGCTGCTGCTCGTCGCCTTCACCCACTATCCGGCCGTCGCCACGTTGTGGCACAGCGTCTTTTCGACGGCTCGTGCAGGCGCGCCGTCGGTGTTCGTCGGCACCGAAAATTATCAGTTGCTGCTCGACGACCCGGTGTTCTGGCAGGCGTTGCGCAACAACGTGCTGTTCGCGTTGATTACCGTGCCCGCCGCCATTGTGCTGTCGATCGTGATGGCGCTGTGGGTGCATCGTCAGGTGCCGGGGCGCGCGCTGCTGCGCCTCGCGTACTTCACGCCCGCCATTCTGCCGATGATCGCCGTGGCGAACATCTGGCTCTTCTTCTATACGCCGCAATACGGTCTTGTCGCGCAGATCACGCAGGCGCTTGGCTGGGGCGACCACAACTGGCTCGGTCAGCCGGGCACTGCGCTGCCTGCACTGATGATCGTGACGATCTGGAAGGAAGCCGGGTTCTTCATGATTTTCTATCTGGCAGCGTTGCAGCAGATCTCGCCGACGCTCGCCGAGGCGGCGGCGCTCGAAGGCGCGTCGCGCTGGCAGTTCTTCCGGCGCGTGCAATGGCCGTTGCTCATGCCCACGACCGTGTTCGTGGTGATCAATGCGGTAATCAACGCGTTTCGTCTGGTCGATCACGTGGTGGTCATGACGCGTGGCGGACCCGATAACGCGACCCAACTGCTGCTCTATTACGTCTATCAGGTGGCGTTCAGCTTCTGGGACACGTCGTACGCGGCAGCGCTGACAGTGGTATTGCTCACGCTGCTCGCCATTGTCGCCTTCGTGAAATTCCGTCTGCTCGACTCACGCACGCACTATCAATGACGACCTCCGCCAATACGACTTCCGCTGCGCAGGCGACGGCACCCGACGAGGCGCGCGGCGCGCGATCTTCGCTTCCCGCCTTCAGCGCGACGGGCCACGCGAATCTGCTCGACGTCACCGGCGCGTGGCTGCTCGGTCTGCTGTGGTTGCTGCCGCTGCTGTATGCCGTGTGGAGCGCGTTCCATCCGTCGGCGTACGCCACACGCTTCTCGCTGAGTGCGCCGCTCACGCTGGAGAACTTCGTCAATGCGTGGCAGGCGGCGCCGTTTGGGCGTTATCTCGTCAACACATTCATTCTGGTGACGGTGATTCTCGCCGCGCAGCTTGTGCTCGCCACGCTCGCGGCCTACGCGTTCGCCCGCTTCACGTTCCGTGGCAGCGAAGTCGCGTTTATGATCGTGTTGCTGCAACTGATGGTCATGCCCGATGTGCTGATCGTCGAGAACTACCGCACGATTGCATGGATGGGGCTGCGTGACACGATTCTCGGCATCGCGTTGCCGTATTTCGCATCGGCGTTTGGCATCTTCCTGTTGCGTCAGGCGTTCAAGACCGTGCCGCGCGAGCTGGACGATGCGGCGCGTGTCGAAGGGGCCAATGCGTGGCAGGTGCTGTGGCGCGTGTATGTGCCGCTCGCGCGCCCGGTGTATGTGGCGTATGCGCTGGTGTCGATCAGCCACCACTGGAACAACTTCCTTTGGCCGCTGATCGTGACGAACTCGGTGCAGACGCGTCCGCTCACGGTCGGCCTGCAAGTGTTCGCGGCGACCGATCAGGGCATCGACTGGTCGCTCATTACGGCGGCCACGCTTATGACGGCCGCGCCGTTGTTCGTCGCCTTCCTGCTGTTCCAGCGTCAGTTCGTGCAGTCGTTCATGCGGGCTGGCATTCGCTGATCGGGCGTTGCCCGGCAGAGAGCTCCAAAGCAAAACGGCACGCTCTGCAGCGTGCCGTTTGACGGGTCATCGTCGGCGGACGTAGCGGCCTTTTCGTCCAACCTGGACTGTCCGGGTCGCCGGTCGCGAAGACGATGAGGTGCGTAGCGTCCGGAGTTATTTGTCGGCCGCCTTCACGAGCAGCACCGGCACCGTGGTGATGCGCAGCAGCGTTTCGGCCACGCTGCCGAGCAGCAGGCGGTTGATGCCACGGCGGCCATGGGTGCCGAGCACGATCACGTCGGCGTTCCACTCCTGGGCTTCGCGCAGCACGGCGTCGGCGATTTCGTCGTTGCCGGCTTCGAGCGTGATCATCTTCGTCTCGGCATCGACGCCGCGCTTCTTCAGATCGGCCTGCGCGTTGGCGAGAATTTCGTCCGTTTCCTTCTCGAACGACTCCTGGCTCTCCAGCGGCACGAAGCCGCTGTAGGCGCCGGCGGCATAGGCGTTGGCGAGCGATGGGACTACCGATACCAGGCGAATCTTGCCCTGGCTGAGTGCAACGAGCTTGACCGCTTCGTCGATGGCTCGGTTCGAGGGAGTGCTGCCGTCGATCGAAACCAGAATGCGTTCGTACATGATGGTGTCCTCTTGGGGCTGAAAATGCGTGAAAGCTCGCGTTTTGCCATGGACTTCCGCCGGACTGGCAATACGACCCGGCGCCCGGTCTGTGGCAATTCGTCGGGGGTGATTTTCATTCTCGCACTGCGTGCTCAGGAAGTCATCCCGCGCAATGCACGGGAATTGACCGCACGCAATAACGCATCGTAATGCCAACGGCCGGCGCGTGCACACCGGGGTGTGCGGTGCGGGTGATCAAAACGCGTCGTGCGAGACCGCTCAGTTCGGGCGGCAGGCGATCACCAGATTGGCGACGCTGCCGTTCACGTCGCGCGTGAGGACGTCGTAGCCCTTCTGGGCGCATTGGGTGCGGGCGCGCTGCTCGCAGTCTCCGGCATTGGTCGCGGAGCACTGGATTTGCTGCGTCGGGCGTCCGTCGGAAGTGAACAGCGGAGCAGAGGAGCCGCAGGCGGACAGCGTAACAGTGAGAAGCCCCGAGGAAAGCAGAATGGCGATCTTGGCGAGATTTTTCATAGTGGTCGTCTTACAGGCTTTCGCGAGTATAACGTGCGGCTCGCTGACGGCGTAGCGTGCGAACGCTGTCGAACACGATGAGCGTCACACCGATCCAGATCGGCACGTAAGTCCCCAATCCCTGAGCGGTGAACGGTTCGCCGAGCAGTAGGATCGAGACGGCAAACAGCAGCACCGGTTCAACGTAGCCGAGAATGCCGTACAGCCCGATCGGCAGCAGGCGCGCCGCCGCGAAGGTGCTCGCCAGCGCGCCGGCGCTGAGCAGACCCAGCGCAGGCAGCCAGAACCAGACGCGCGGCTCGGCGAGCACCGGGGCGTTGTGCGTCCAGGCGCTCCAGATCAGGAACACGGCGACCGGGGCCATCGCCAGCATCTCCATGATGAAACCGCTCAGTGAGTCGAGGTGCAGTCGGCGGCGCAGCAGGAAGTAGGGGGGATAGCCGAACATGATCAAGGCCGTCACCCAGGAGAGCGCGCGCGTGACCCACAGTTCATGGGCCACACCGAACGCTGCGAAGACGACTGCGGCCGTTTGCAGCGGGCTCAGACGTTCCTTGTAGAAGGTGCGGCCCGCCAGCACCATCGTGAGCGGCAGGAGGAAGTAGCCGAGCGATACGTCGAGCATGCGCTGTTGTAGCGGCGCCCAGACGAAGAGCCATAGCTGGACGGCGAGCATGGCCGCGCAGAGCAGCACCGAGCCGAGCAGCGCCGGCCGATGCAGCACGTGGGAAAGGGTACGGCTGAGTACATCCCAGCGCCGCAGCGCCGTGACGATCACCAGCGTGCCGGGCAAGGTGAGCAGGATGCGCCAGGCGAAGACGTCCAGCCCCGAGAGGGGCGCCAACTGCGCCACCAGCGCGGGCATGACGGAAAACATGACCGACGCCGAGACGGAGAGCATCACGCCGCGACCGGAAAGCATGAGAGTCCTGTGAGAAATGCGAGGGGACCAATGGGATGGTCGGGACCTGCGAGACGAAAAAGGGGCGGAGCAAGGCTCCGATCAGGCCGCGAGCATAGCGCATTTGCACCACTTTAGGGCGTTCACGCGCGCTGGCGAGGTCCTCCCGGCCGTAAGTCGCCGCTGGCACAAGGGCCTCGGCTGTCGTCGCGGCGTCACTGGGGAACGCGTATCATCGCGACTGATCGAGTGTTTTCCCTGCGCTCCCTAATTTGCCGCTGCATGCGGCCCTCTTGCCGGAGATTCGTGCATGTCGTCTTCCCCCGCCGTCACTGGTACTGCTGCTGTCTCGGAGTACGCTGCCTTTGCCGATTTCGCCGCCTCGCTGGCCGACGCCGTGCGTCCGCTGTCGCTGGGCTGGTTCCGCCGACGTCTCGCCGTCGACGACAAGGCCGACGAAAGCCCCGTGACGATCGCAGACCGCGAAGTGGAGACGGCGTTGCGCGAGAAGATCGCCGAGCGCTATCCGTCTCACGGGATCTGGGGCGAGGAATTCGGCAAACGGGGCGTGGACGCCGAATTCGTCTGGTCGGTCGACCCGATCGACGGCACGCGCAGCTTCATCACCGGCCATCCCTTGTGGGGCACCTTGCTCGCGCTGTTGCACAACGGCCAGCCGGTCGTCGGCCTGATCGACATTCCGGCGACGGGCGAGCGCTGGATCGGCGTGAACGATGTCGCCGCCGGCGTGCGCGAAGCCCGCTTCGGCACGGAGCGCTGCACGACCAGTCCTGTCACGTCGCTCGCGGATGCGACCGTCTACGCCACGTCGCCCGACATCTTCGACGCCGCGGAATACGCCCGCTTCGACCGTCTGACGAAGGCGGTGAGCCGTCGTCGTTTCGGCGGCGATTGCTATGCCTATGGGTTGCTGGCGAGCGGGCACATCGAACTGGTGATGGAAGCCGGTTTGCAGACTTACGACTATCTGGCGGTCGCCCCCGTGATCGAAGCGGCGGGCGGTGTCATTACCGACTGGGACGGCAAGCCGCTGACGCTCACCTCGCAGGGGCAGGTGCTGGCCGCCGCCAACGCGGAACTTCACGCGGCGGCGCTCGCCAGCATTCGCGCAGAGTGACGGAACGCAGGCTGGTTGGCCGACCCGATGCCTGACGTCGTCAGGCCGTCTGGCGGGGTAAGCCTCGCCAGATTCGCGGCAACAGCACACCGAGCACAATGCCGCGCGTGGCGAGAAACGCCATGAGCGCGACCCACAGCCCGTGATTGCCCCACGCGTCGAGCGTGAGCGGCATCACGGCGCCAAACACCAGCAAGCCGATCAGCGACGACGTCAGCAACTCTCGCGTGCGCGTGGCGCCGATGAACACGCCATCCAGTTGGAAGCACCAGACGGCGACGATGGGCGATAGCACGGCCCATGGCAGGAATTCGCGCGCGGTCTCGCGCAGTGCGGGCTGATCGGTCAGGGTGTCGATGATCGCACCGCCGGCGACGGCATAGACCAGCGCGAACGAGACCGCACAGGCAAGTGCCCAGCCCAGCGACAGCCGTATGGCGTGCAACAGCGCCTGCCGCTGGCGAGCGCCGACATAAGCGCCGACGAGCGCCTCGGCCGCGTGGGCGAAGCCGTCGAGACCATAGGCCATGAACGTCTGAAAATTCAACAGCAGGGCGTTGGCTGCCAGCGTCGTGTCGCCGAGCCGTGCGCCCACCCGGGCAAACCACGCGAAGGCGAGTTGCAGAAACAGCGTGCGCAGGAAGATATCGAGATTCAGACGCAGCAGGCGCCACAGCGCGCTGCGTTCCACCAGCGTGGCCCATCGCAGCGGCGCCAGCCCGGGCGTGCGTGCGAGCCACAGCAGCCATGCCCCGAGCGCGAAGCCCAGCACATCGGCCAGCGCCGTCGCCCATGCAATGCCCGCCACGCCCCAGTCGAAGCCGCGCACGAACGCGAGCACGGCAACGATGTTCACGACGTTGATGAACACCTGCACAGCGAGGCCTTGCCTGACCCGCTGACACGCGAGCAGATAGCCGAGCACGACGTAATTACCGAGCGCGAACGGCGCGGCGAGAATGCGGATGCCCGCGTACTCGCGTCCGAGCGACTGCACCTGATCGCTGCCGCCGAGCCACGATACGCCCAGCGACACTAGCGGTACGCGCAGCATGAGCAGCACAGCGCCGATCGCGAAGGCCAGCGCCAGCGCACGGGCCAGCGTGTCGCGCAGACGTGCTGCGTCGCGCGCGCCGAACGCCTGTGCGGCCAGTCCGGTGGTGCCCATGCGCAGGAAGGAGAAACCCCAGAAGATGAGGTTCAGCAACAGCCCGCCGAGTGCGACGCCGCCGAGATATGCAGGGCCTGGCAGATGGCCGGCCACCGCCGTATCGACGGCCGAGAGCAGCGGTTGGGTGAGGTTGGCGAGCACGATCGGCACCGCCAGACGAAGCAATTGCCGGTGACCGGCGGCCGCAGGGGCAGGGTTCATGAGTGCGCTGTGCGGCGGCCGTTCATGGCGGCGCCGTCGGATGCCGCGCGGTGCGGCAGGTTATGAGTGGAGTGTGCCGATTATAAGGCCTGAGGTGAGGTGAAAAAGAGAGCGTTCGCGGCAATCTCCCATCATCCACCATTACAATGAGTCACTTCTGTGCCTTCACCCACCGTCCACGTATGTCGTTCTCATCGCTTTTTGCGGTCTCGTCCGTGACAACTTTTCTTCGTGTGCATCGACCGCATCGACGTTATGCGTTCGCTGCCGTCCTGTGTCTCGCCAGTCTGCCCGTGCTTGCCGAGGTGACGCTGCAACGTGGCCCGCCGCCGCCGCGCTTCGAGGATCCGCACGCTGCTCCCAAGGGGGAGTTCTGGGTGCCGGGCTACTGGCAGTGGAAGGACGGTCGCTACGACTGGGTCGACGGTCACATGGAAGCGAAACGTCCCGGCATGCGCTACACCGCGCCGCACTGGGAAGAGACGGGCGAGCATCAATGGACGTTGCGCGACGGGAAATGGGACCCGACCGGCTGGGGTCCCGGCACGATCCACGAGATCCGTTCGCCAAAGTGATGCAGGCCGACGTCGTCGGCCCGGCGACGCTCACATCTCCATGAGTCCCCGTCGCACGTCCTCTATTTCATACGGCAATACGGCAATACGGCAAGCCTGTGACACTGCGCCGCAGTTTGTCGATGCGCCGTTTGAAAGATTTTCATCTATGCCCGTTGTAATTTTTGTCGATGACGACAACGCCAACGTGTCGCACATCGATGGCCATGGTCCTCCCGCCTGTGTAGCCGACGGCTCGCATTAAATTAATAAGCACTCCAATATACTTGGTGTAAATAAGGACTTGACGCGCGCAAGCCTGAGACCTTACGCGAAACCTGTTGACACGTCAGGAACGTTGAACAACACTATGCCCACACCGCGTCACCACGAGATGCGGAACAGTCGCAGATAGCGTAATTTTAATTACTTGTGTTACCGCGATGCGCGACGAAAGCGTCATTTGCACAAGTGATTCAGTGCGCCGTGTGCGCCCCCCAACACCAACGCCCGGCGGTTCACGCCCGGGTGCAAAACGTACGACCGGATCCCGGTCTGCAGTCCTTCGGTGTGCGTGACAGACACCGCGTAGCCAAGCCGTTTCCTGAAGTCTAGTGTGCCGGACGTCGACCGCCGCAGAGCGGTCAGCCCATCACGATAGTGTGACCTGTGGCAGGAGCCTGTATGCAGTGTTCAGTTCCGCTGTTCGATGCCGTGCCGTTGATCACCGTGTTCGTCTGCGTCGTCCTGGGCCAGTTGCTCGGGCGAATCAAGTTTGGCCCGATTCAGTTGGGCGGTGTGTGCGGCGCATTGCTCGTCGCGTTGCTCGTCGGGCAAACGGGCTGCATGGTCGAGGGCTCCCTCAAGGATTTCGCATTCGCCCTGTTTATCTTCGCGATGGGCTTTTCCGCCGGGCCGCAGTTCGTTGAAAACCTGAACCTGCGCGGCTTGCGCTTTGGCGTGCTGTCCATCATCGAAGTGGTCTTCGTGTTCGGCATCGTCATGCTGGCCGTGAATTTCCTCAGTCTCGATCCGGGCACGGCGGGCGGTCTTGCCGCAGGCGCTGCGACCGAGTCGGCGATGGTCGGCACGGCCATCGAGGCGCTGAACCGTCTGGGGCTCGATCCGGCCACGTTCAAGGCACTACAGGCCAACGTGGTGACCGCTTACACGCTCACGTATGTGTTCGGTCTGATCACCATCGTGCTGTTCACGAATCTGCTGGCCCCGCGTCTGCTGGGCATCGATCTCAAGGCGGAAAGCGCGCGTCTGTCCAAGGAGATGGACGACGAGAACGGCGAATCGCTCGGCACGCCCGCTGCGCCCGATCTGGTCGGGCGCAGCTATCGCGTTGCGCACCCGGGATTGACGGTCGCGTCGCTCGAAGCCTCGCTCGACGGACGCGTCGCCGTGGAGCGTGTGCGGCGGGCAACGGCGCAGGTGCCGGTCGCGCAGGACCTCGCGTTGATAGCCGGCGACGAACTCCTGCTCGTGGGCCGGCGCGACGCCATGCTCGACGCCCATGCGCTCGTCGGCCCGGAGGTTGCGGGCACTGAAACGAATGACATCGTGCTCGTGGAGCGCGAGTATGTCATGACGAACAAGGAAGCCGAGGGCCGCACCGTCGCCGATCTGCGACGCGAGGCGCCGGTCGAGCTGCGCCACGGCGTGTTCGTCAAATCCGTCAAACGCATGGGCATGCAGTTGCCCTCGCTCAACAAGATTCCGCTGCAGCGTGGCGACATGGTGACGCTGCAGGGGCTGGCGGAAGACGTCGAGCGTGCCGGCGCCGTCATGGGCAAGCCCGTGCCGCACGGTAACAAGACGAGCCTCGTTTTCGTCGGTCTCGCATTGATCGTCGGCCTGTGCATCGGCCATATCTCCGTGCATATCGGCGGCGCGCCCATGACGCTGGGCTCGGGCGGTGGCGCGCTGGTCTCGGGATTGGCGAGCGGCTGGCTGCTCTCGCGCCGCCCGACATGGGGCACGTTCCCGCCCGCCGCTTACGAACTGCTCAAGGATCTCGGGCTGGCGGTGTTCGTCGTGTGTGTCGGGCTGTCGGCAGGGCCGCAGGCGGCCGTGCTGCTGCGTGAGCACGGCATGGCGCTGCCTGTCGTCGGGATCTGTGTCTCGCTCATTCCGGCGCTGGTGTCGCTTTGGGTAGGACACAAATTGCTGCGCATCGATGGCCCGATTCTGATCGGTGCGATCGCGGGCCAGCAGGCGAGCACGCCTGCCATCAGCGCAGTGGTGCAAACGGCCAACAGCGCATTGCCGGTCGTGGGGTACACGGTGACGTACGCCCTGTCGAACGTGCTGTTGCCATTGATGGGGCCGGCCGTCGTATTCGTCGCCCATCAGTTTTCGCGCTGAAGACGCCTGAAGAGGCCCATCGCGCTGTCGTATCACGTTGCGTTTGAGTCGTCGCGTGCCGGCTCCCCCGCCGGTCGCCGCAATTCTCTTTTGACGGAGGTTCTGCCGTGGAACTGGTGCATACGATTCTCAACCATGTCCCGGAGGTCGCGATTTTCCTGTCGCTCGCCCTCGGGTACGCAATCGGGGCGATCAAGTTCGGCTCGTTCCAGCTAGGCGGCGTGGGTGGTTCGCTGCTGGTGGCCGTGGTCGTCTCTCAGATCGGCATCTCGGTCGACGCCGGCGTGAAGAGCATCATGTTCGCGCTGTTTATCTACGCCGTGGGTTACGAAAGCGGCCCGCAATTCTTCAGCTCGCTCTCGCGCAAGACACTGCGTGAGATCGGCATGGCCGTGTTCCTCGCGGCGTCCGGTCTGGTGACGGTGCTGATCTGCGCCAAGATCTTCGGCTTCGACAAGGGGCTGGCCGCCGGTGTCGCCGGTGGCGGGCTCACGCAGTCGGCCATCATCGGTACGGCGGGCGATGCGATCGCGCGTCTCGGATTGCCGGCCGACGAGGTGAAGCGGCTGCAATCGGAAGTCGCCATCGGCTACGCGGTGACGTACATCTTCGGTAGCCTGGGCGCCATCATCGTGTGCGCGTCGCTCGTGCCGAAGCTCATGGGCCGCACCCTCAAGGAAGATGCCAAAAAGGCCGAACTCGCCATGGCCGGTGGCCACGCCGTGCTCTCGGCCGATCAGGTCGACTCGCTGCCGGCGCTCGTGGGCCGTGTGTACCGCGTGACGACCGGCGCGGGCAAGCGCGTGATCGAGATCGAGAAGCAACTGACCGATGGCGTGACCATCGAGCGGTTGCGCCGCAACGGCAAGATCATCATCGCGACCGACGATCTGGTGCTCGAAACGGGCGACGACGTCATGCTCATTGGCCGTCGCGAGGCAGCGACCGAAGCGTGGCGCCTGCTCGGCGACGAACAGCGTCCGTCAGCCGATCTGGATATCCCGTTGCGCATGCAGGAGGTCGTCTTCGCGCGCAAGGGCGGTAACGGCAAGACGCTCGGCGAGTTGAAAGCCGGTGTCGAGCGCGACGTCAAACACGGGGTGTACATCGCCAAGATCATGCGGATGGGGCAGCCGGTGCCGATTCTCGACGACACGGTCGTGTATCACGGCGACGTCGTCACGTTGTACGGCGCGGACAGCGACGTGCAGCGCGCGGCCAAGGAAGCGGGCTACCCGGTCGCGTACTCGGTCAAGACCGACTACGTGTACATGGGCATCGGCATCGTCTTCGGTTTGCTGATCGGCTATATCGTGGTCAAGGTCGGTGGTATTCCGCTCACGTTGGGGAGCGGCGGCGGTGCGCTGCTCGCGGGGCTGGTGTTCGGCTGGCTGCGCGGCAAACATCCGACCTTCGGGGCGATGCCGCTCGCGGCAAGCTCTTTGCTCAAGGAGTTGGGGCTGGCGACGTTCGTGACCTGCGTGGGCCTCTCCGCCGGTGCCCAGGCCTGGCAGACGTTGCAGCAAAGCGGTATCTCGATCTTCGTGGCCGGGGTGATCGTCACCATCGTGCCGCTGTTGCTCACGTACCTGTTCGGGCGCTATGTGCTGCGCTACGACAACGTGGCGATTCTGGCTGGTGCGTTGTCCGGCTCGCGCAGCGCCAACCCGGCGTTCGGCGAGATTCTGGACAAGGCCGAGAGCAACGTCCCGACGGTGCCGTTCGCCATCACCTACGCCATTGCCAACGTGCTGCTCACGCTGCTGGGGCCGCTGGTGGTGTCGCTGACGTGACGTGGGGCGTCACGCAATGTATCTGAAGTTTTCGTCCCGATTGCCCGTTGCTGTCATGCGTCCCCCCGCAGCACGGAATCGAAATTGGTTGTAAGTGGTTGTTCATGGAGAAATCGCTATGAAATCGAAGGAACTCGACGCACTCGCCAAACTCAGCCCGTTCGAATTCAAGGACACGCTGATCGAACTCGCTCAGGACAATGGCGCGCAGCGCTCGATGCTCAATGCCGGTCGCGGCAACCCGAACTTCCTTGCGCTCGAACCGCGTCATGGCTTCTTCCAACTGGGACTGTTCTCGCTGTCGGAGGCCGAACGCCAGTTCACGTACATGCCGGAAGGCGTCGGCGGCATCCCGCCGGGCAAGGGTATCGAAGCCCGCTGGCAGGACTTCGCCCGCGATAACAAGGACGCCGCAGGCGTGAAGTTCCTGGAGAAGTCGATCTCGTACGTGCGCGACCAGATGGGGCTAGTCGTCGAAGACTTCCTCACGGAGATGGTGCACGGCATTCTCGGCTGTAACTATCCGGTGCCGGACCGCATGCTGCGCAACACCGAGAAGATCTCCGCGAAGTACCTGAAACGCGAAATGGTCGGACGTCATCCGTTCGTGGGCAACTTCGACCTGTTCGCGGTCGAAGGCGGCACGGCAGCCATGACGTATCTGTTCAACACGCTCAAGACGAACCATCTGCTGCAAGCCGGCGATTCCATCGCGCTGGGCATGCCGATCTTCACGCCGTACATCGAGATTCCGGAACTGGCGGACTATCAGCTTCACGAAGTGAATCTGAACGCCGATCCGGAACTGGGCTGGCAGTATTCGAAGAAGGAACTCGACAAGCTGCTCGACCCGAAGATCAAGGCGTTCTTCCTCGTGAACCCGAGCAACCCGCCGTCCGTCAAGCTCGACGACGCGTCGCTCGATCACCTCGCCGCCATCGTCAAGAAGCGCCCGGACCTGATCATCCTCACCGATGACGTGTACGGCACGTTTGCCGACGACTTCCGCTCGCTGTTCGCGATTGCGCCGTACAACACGATCCTCGTCTATTCGTACTCGAAGTACTTCGGGGCGACGGGCTGGCGCCTCGGCGCGATCGCCACGCACGAGAAGAACGTGTTCGACGACAAGATCGCCAAGTTGCCCAAGGCGCAGCGCGAAGGGCTCAATGCGCGGTACTCGTCGATCACGACCGAGCCGGAAAAGCTCAAGTTCATCGACCGCCTGGTGGCCGATAGCCGCGCCGTGGCGCTCAACCACACGGCGGGTCTGTCCACGCCTCAGCAGGTGCAACTGGCGCTGTTCTCGCTGTTCTGCCTGATGGACGAGCCGGATGCCTACAAGCATGCGGTCAAGCGCATCATCCGTCGCCGCAAGACGGCCATGTATCGCGCTGCGGGCATTGCGGACGAGGTCGGGCCGAACACCGTCGACTACTACAACATCCTCGATCTGGAGGTGTTGGGTACGAAGATCTACGGCAAGGCGTTCGTGGACTGGTTCATGAAGAACATCGATCCGTCGGAGGTGCTGTTCCGTCTGGCGAAGGAAAGCGGCGTGGTGCTGCTGCCCGGTCGCGGCTTCGGTACGCTGCATCCGTCGGGGCGTGTCTCGCTCGCGAACCTCAACGAGCCCGACTACATCCAGATCGGCGCGACGGTGCGCAAGCTCATGGACGAATACAACGAACGCTTCCTCGCCGGCGGCAGCAAGGGCGGCAAGAAGAAGTAACGCCCGATAGCGCGATGTCCTGATGTCAGGACATCGCCGGACGATCACGATGTCGCGCTCTTCGTCCTCCGACGAGGGGCGGCGGCATCGGCTGGCCCCCCCTCGATCGCCCCTCCATGGCGATCGACCATTGCCCGGGAACCACCTTCCCGGGCTTTTTTTTGTGATGTGAAATCACAAAATAAAATGCCCGCACGAGGCGGGCAAAAATCACTACAGGGGAAGTCACGCGATATGAGTGGCAATCGGGTGAAAGAGTTCCCCGATCTTTTGCGTGTTTCGTGACTGGCAGAGCGTGGTCCGATCGACGTAAAATAGCCCCTTGTCGCTACAGCACCCCCTCATGTCGAATGCGGCGCGCACCGCCGGCGGACGGCATCAGCGTGGGGTGGGATTTTCGGGTGTCGAATGTCGGAAAAGCCGGTCGTGCGGAGTCGCCTCCTGCTGGCCGCGTGCCTGAGTACCGGGGTATCGGTGGGTGCGCACGCACAATCTTTGTTCTCGGATCCTAATCCGCCATGTTTCACTGAGCAGAACGCTGTGTCCTACGGATTGTGGGACCGCGGGCTGGCACCTCAGTATTTCGTACCGCCGGCTGCCCCGGCGCAGCCTGTGACCCAGGACCCTGGCGCGGCGACCGATCCCATTGCCTTGTTTGCGGGTGACGATCCGAGCGCGGTCGCGGCGACGCTCGACCGCGAGGCCGCACAACGTGCAGCGGCCGCCGCCGCTGCCGCAGCGGTGCTGTCCGTCGCTTCCGGCGCGGCTGCCGATCCGTCGCAAGCGGCCGCCAGTGCCGCCAGCGGGGACGAAGTCGCCAGTGCGGCCACGGCCGAGGTTCAGCCACCCTCGCCACCTCCGCCACCACTTCCCGCCGCCGACTTTGCCGTCGCTCCGGAACTGAGCGCGGACGGCACGGCAATCTCCGCGGTGGACATCGACGCCGCAGCCTCCGCTGCTGCCGCCGCGCCCGAGACACCCCCGCCGGCCCCGGACGTCGCTCCGCCCAACGCGTTTCTTGCGCGCGCTTCATGCCTGCGCGGCATGCCGCGTCACGAGAGTTTCGCGAACCGCAATATCCGCATGCTGATGCGTCGCGGGCTGGTGGTGCGCGACGACCAGTTGCCGCTCATCGCCACGCGCAGCCGCACGCCGGGCGAAGGGGCGGTTGGCTTTCAGGTGCTCAACGAGCGTCCGTACCAGTTCAACCTCGGCATGAACAACAGCGGCATGACGACCACGGGCAAGATGCAGGGCACGGCGAACCTGCTCATGAACAACCCGCTCGGCATGTACGGCAAGTTCAATACGACCGTCAGTCAGGATCTTCAGAATGCGCGCCGCGACGCGACCAATCGCGACCTGACGGCGAACTACTCGGTGCCGCTCGATGCCGACTGGACCGTCGGCGTGACGGGCACGACCAACGCCGCGACGGATCAGATCGCTACCGGCACGACACAGACGCAGACGTTGCAATGGCGGGTGCGCCGGGCGTTCGATGTGACGTCCAACGGCACGACGGGCGTGGAGCTGCGCTACAACCGCAGCCGTACGGAAGATCCGAACGCGCTTCACACCTATGACAGCTACGCGGAAGTCGGGCTGAGCCATACCCATTATCTCGGGACGTCGAAGCTCGACCTGTCGGTCATGCAGCGCCTGAACGCGCCCTGGATGCCGTCGTCAGGCGGCCCGCCGGGGTGGTCCTATCGCTTCCAGTCGATCGACGCGAAGCTCACCGTGCCGTTCTGACGAAGTCCATCACGGTATCGAGCGATACCGTTCTCCTGAGCGTTGCCGGCATGTCCGCGAAATGCTCGTCCTCCCCGAACAGAATCACGGGCTTGCCGTAATGCACGGCGAGCCCGATCTCGTTGCGCGTGCCGTGATTGCCGGGCAGGGCGACGATGACGTCGCTCGACATCACATTGATGTGATTGCGCGAGAACGTGCCCGGCGGCGCATCGGGCAGATGGCGCGGGAGCGGACTGACGATCGTGACTTCGACGAAAGCATTCGGATAGCCGGGCAGGGCGCGGAAGATGCCGTTGTCGTCCGCCTGTGTCGGCACGACGCCGATGCTGCGCCCCACGCGCTGCGGCACGGCGCAGAACGCTTCGCTCACGCTGGTCATCACCCCTTGTCCGCCGCCGGTGAGCAGATGGTAGCCGGCGAGCGCGAGCGCACGTCCTAGCGGCACCGCAAGTTCGGGCCACGGCTGTTTGCCGGAGCCCATGACACCGATGGTCTTGGGATGTAGGGAAGGGGGCATGTCGATGAGAGAGAAGGGCAGCGTGGACAGGGGCTGAGCGTTGCCGATGATAACCGAGCATGACCGGGGGATGGGGGCAGACCGGATGCCGAATCGACGCGGAAGGTGCAGGGGCGCGATACCCGTACAAAGCGAGCGGGCAAAAAAAACCCGCCGGGTTGGCGGGTGAGGAAGCAGGCCTCCCACGGGGAAGTGAAAGCCTGGTCTCGCGAGGTGTTTGCAAGACCCGTGTAGTATCGTGATCCAGACGTCTGTTGGCTATGGGCTAAGTCCTAAAGTGCGTGTAAGACGCTTTCCAATTCCGTTTCCTAACCTTTCTGACGTTCCCGGGGCGATAGATGACCGAACCGACCGAAACCACACCGGCCAGTGCCGCCCAGATTGCCGCCATGAAGGCGCTGCGCACGGCGCTGCTTGCCCAGCACAAGGTGCTGATCGACTATGACCGTCAGCAATACGAAGCAGTTTTCGGTCCCGTACCGACCGGCCGCTTCGTGCAACTGTTCACCGAGGACCCATGGTTCCGCTGGCTCGATCCGCTCTCGCGACTGATCGTCGCACTTGACGAGTGGCAGGAGCAGGAGCCGCCGCAGCACGACGCGGGTATTGCCCTCGCCGACGAAGCGGCGAAGCTGTTCCGCCACACGGACAAGGAGTTCGGTGAGCGATACCTGCTGGCGTTGCAGAAGGCGCCGGAGGCCGGGTTTGGTCAGGGCAAGGTGGTCGCAGCGCTGCGCGCGGTGCCGCAGTCGCCTGCTGCAAAGGACGATGCAAAGGGCGATGCATGAGTGTGCTTTGTCCCACAGAAAGTAAGAAGGAGCCCGATCTGTCGGCAAACGAGGGATCAGGCCGTTGAGCAGGGAGGGGGCAGACCGTCAAGCCGAATATTTGTTCCGCGCCTGATCGTTTTTTGAGCAAGGCTCTTGACAGCCCCTGTTCACGGGGCGTTCGGGAAGACGGTGTCAGGTTATCCAGTGGGTTATCCACAAAGGGTGTGGACAACTTTCTGTGGTGTCTGGCCCGGCGGGAATCGAGACGGCTGGCTCTATGGCAAACACGCGAGCGCTGCGACAATGACGCCTTTGCCCCCGGTCGGACGCCGACGTTGTCAGTCGTTTTCCGACATCCCGCCGCGTTCGGATCGACATGACCACCACACCCATCGTGCTACTGGTGCTGCTCTCAGCGCTGATGCACGCCACCTGGAACGCCTTCCTCCACGCAAGTCCTGATCGTGTCTGGCAAGTCGGCATGATGGCGGTGCCGCAGTTGATCGCCGCGCTCATCGGTATCGCCTTGCTGCCCGCACCGCCGATGCAGGTCTGGCCGCTCATCGCACTATCCGCGTGCGCGCAGGTGGCGTACACGGCGGCGCTCATTCGTGCGTATCGCGTCGGGGAGTTCGGGCAGATCTATCCCATCGCGCGCGGCATCTCCCCGTTGCTCATTTCGGGGGCGGCGCTGCTGCTGGCCGGAGAGATGCCTCGCTGGATTGCCGTCGCGGGCATTGTCTGCATCTGTGCGGGCATTCTCTCGCTTGCCTTGCGCGGGCGGCGCTTCTCCGGCGATAGCGTGCCCGCCGCCTTGCTGACCGGTGTGTTCATCGCGGCCTATACCATCATCGATGGCTTCGGCGTGCGCCTGTCGAACGGCAACGGTTTCGCCTATATCGCGTGGGCGTATCTGTGTGCAGGGGTGCCGCTCGTGGGGGCGGTGTGGACGTTACGCGGCGGATGGCGCGGCATGTTCCTCGCGCCGCCACGCAGGGTGGCCGAGGCGCTGGGCGCGGGGATCGTCGCGCCGTGCGCTTACGGCATGGTGGTCTTCGCGCTGCAATACCTGCCGATGGGTGTGGTGTCGGCGCTGCGCGAGTCGAGCGCCATCTTCGCGGTGCTGCTGGGCTGGCTGTTCCTGCGAGAAAAACTCAACGCCCGCCGGCTCGTGGCTTGCAGCCTCGTGGTCGGCGGTGCGGTACTCATCAAGCTCGGCGCCTGACTCAGGCACGCGGCCACAGTTCGGCGCGATGTGCGGTGATCGCCGCCACGACGATCTCACGCATGCCGTGGCCGTCGGTCGCTTCGAGGTGTTCGAGAATCGTCATGCGCATACGCGGCGCCCAGAAGCGGCGCAGGTGGCCCGCGATGTTCTCGAGCGCTTCGCTGCGATCGGGCATCGTCTCGAAAAAATCCCCGATCTGATTGGCCATCTTGACCAGATTGTCGGTGTCCATGTGCTGTCTCGTCCCCTGTGATCGTTCTGCTGCGAAGTGTTGGCGTGCGTTTGCGTGCGCTTGCGTGAGTCCCTGCGGGTATGGCCAATCTCGCGTCCGCCGCACCGTCCGTTGGCATTCGACGGTGAGGCTCGCCGGCACTATGCAGCCCTCCCGGCGTCGGACGCGGATTGTTCCTTGCCGCGCGCGGCATCGTCATTCGACGAGACCGCGCGCTTTGTTGCGTCACTACATGACTGCGTAAGTTGCGACGTTCGTCGCGTCCTCAGTTCGGGCTGGCTTCCGTTTGCGCGTGACCGAGGAAGGCTTCCTGCTGACGGTTGAAGTCCGAGTACCGACGCTGCCATTCCGACGGCTGCGCCACCGGCGTGACCTGCACGGCCGTGACCTTGTACTCGGGGCAGTTCGTCGCCCAGTCCGAGTTGTCCGTGGTGATAACGTTTGCCCCCGATTCCGGGAAGTGGAACGTCGTGTACACCACGCCCGGCTGCATGCGGTCGCTCACGATCGCGCGCAGCACCGTCTCGCCCGCACGGCTCTGGATGCCGACCCAGTCGCCGTCCTTGATACCGCGCTCTTCGGCGTCGTGCGGATGCACTTCGAGACGGTCTTCGCCGTGCCAGTAGTTGTTGTCCGTACGACGCGTCTGTGCCCCGACGTTGTACTGCGACAGAATCCGCCCGGTCGTGAGGATGAGCGGGAAGCGGCGCGTGACCTTTTCGTCCGTCGGCACGTACTGCGTGATGAGGAACTTGCCCTTGCCGCGCACGAACTCGTCGATGTGCATGACGGGCGTGCCTTCCGGCGCTTCCTCGTTACACGGCCATTGCACGCTGCCCAGGCGATCGAGCTTTTCGTAGCTCACGCCCGTGAACGTCGGCGTGAGACGCGCGATCTCGTCCATGATTTCCGACGGGTGCGAGTAGTTCATCTCGTAGCCCAAACGCTTCGCGAGCTGGATCGTCACTTCCCAGTCGGCGTAACCGGCGCGCGGCGGCATGACCTGACGCACGCGCGAGATACGACGCTCGGCGTTGGTGAACGTGCCATCCTTTTCCAGGAACGACGAACCCGGCAGCAGCACGTGGGCATACTTCGCGGTTTCGTTCAGGAAGATGTCCTGCACCACGATGCACTCCATCTGCTCAAGCGCATGCGTGACGTGTTGCGTGTTCGGGTCCGACTGCACGATGTCTTCGCCCTGGCAGTACAGGCCCATGAAGGTGCCTGCGAGCGCGGCGTCGAACATGTTCGGAATGCGCAGGCCCGGCTCGGCTTGCAGCTCGACGCCCCATTCGGCTTCGAACAGCGCACGTGCGCTCGAATCCGACACGTGACGGTAGCCCGGCAGTTCGTGCGGGAAGGCGCCCATGTCGCACGAGCCCTGCACGTTGTTCTGACCGCGCAGCGGGTTCACGCCCACGCCTTCACGACCGATGTTGCCGGTGACCATCGACAGGTTGGCGATGCCGATCACCGTCGTCGAGCCTTGCGCGTGCTCCGTGACACCCAGACCGTAGTAAATCGCTGCGTTGCCGCCGGTGGCGTACAGACGCGCCGCACCGCGCACGAGATGCGCCGGCACGCCGGTCTGGACTTCCGTGGCTTCCGGCGAGTTCTCGGCACGCGAGATGAAGTCGCGCCATTGCTGGAAGGCACGGTCTTCGCAACGCTCGGCGATGAAGTCGTCGGCCATCAGGCCTTCGGTGACGATCACGTGCGCCAGCGCGTTGACCATGGCGACGTTCGTGCCCGGGCGCAGTTGCAAGTGATACTCGGCCTTGATGTGCGGGCTCTTGACCAGATCGATACGGCGCGGGTCGATCACGATCAGCTTTGCGCCTTCGCGCAGACGCTTCTTCATGCGCGAGCCGAACACCGGGTGACCGTCAGTCGGGTTCGCACCCATCACGAGAATCACGTCGGAATGCTCGACCGACTTGAACGTTTGCGTCCCGGCCGATTCGCCAAGCGTGGCCTTCAGGCCGTAGCCGGTCGGCGAGTGGCAGACACGGGCGCAGGTGTCGACGTTGTTGTTGCCGAACGCGGCGCGCACCAGCTTCTGCACGAGGTAGTCTTCTTCGTTCGTGCAACGCGACGACACGAGGCCGCCGATGGAGTCACGTCCGTACTTGGCCTGAATGCGCTTGAATTCGGATGCCGCGTAATCGAGCGCTTCGTCCCACGACACTTCCTGCCACGGATCGGTGATCTTCTTGCGGATCTTGGGCGTGAGAATGCGGTCCTTGTGCGTGGCGTAGCCCCAGGCGAAGCGGCCCTTCACGCAGGCATGGCCTTCGTTGGCCTGACCGTCCTTGTGCGGCACCATGCGCACGACTTCGTTGCCCTTCATCTCCGCCTTGAACGAGCAGCCCACGCCGCAATAGGCGCAGGTGGTGATCTTGGCGTGCTCGGCCTGACCGAGATGGATCACCGACTTTTCCTGCAACGTCGCGGTCGGGCAGGCGGCCACGCAGGCGCCGCACGACACGCATTCCGAATCCATGAACGGCTGGTCCTGACCCGGCGAGACGCGCGCTTCGAAGCCGCGACCCGAGATCGTCAGCGCGAACGTGCCCTGGGTTTCCTCGCAGGCGCGCACGCAGCGGTTACAGACGATGCACTTCGAGGCGTCGTAGGTGAAGTAGGGGTTCGACTCGTCCTTCTCGCTGTCGAAGTGGTTCGCGCCGTCGAAGCCGTAGCGCACTTCGCGCAGGCCCGTGACGCCGGCCATGTCCTGCAATTCGCAGTCGCCGTTGGCGGCGCACGTGAGGCAGTCGAGCGGGTGATCGGAGATGTAAAGCTCCATCACGCCCTTGCGCAGTTCCTGGAGCTTCGGCGATTGCGTGCGCACTTTCATGCCGGGTTCGACCGGCGTGGTGCACGACGCGGGGAAGCCGCGACGGCCTTCGATTTCGACCAGACACAGACGGCACGAGCCGAACGGTTCCAGCGAGTCGGTCGCGCACAGCTTGGGGACGTTCACGCCGCCTTCGGACGCCGCGCGCATGATCGACGTGCCCGCAGGCACGGTGATCTGCTCGCCGTCGATCTCCAGCGTGACTTCCTTCGTCGATTCACGGCGCGGGGTGCCGTAATCCTTCTCAAACATCGGGTCCATCATGATCGGGGGTCTCCTAGGCGGCCTTGGTCGGCAGGTTCGACGATTCGGCCGCGCCGAAGTCTTCTGGGAAATGATTCAGCGCAGATAGCACGGGGTAGGGCGTCATGCCGCCCATGGCGCACAGCGAGCCGTTGAGCATCGTGTCGCACAGGTCGCGCAGCAGCTTGATCTGCTTGGGACGGTCGCGACCGTCGATGATCTTGTCCATCACTTCGACGCCGCGCGTCGAGCCGATGCGGCACGGCGTGCACTTGCCGCACGATTCGATGGTGCAGAACTCCATCGCGTAGCGGGCGAGCTTGGCGAGATCGACGGTGTCGTCGTGCGCCACGATGCCGCCGTGGCCGAGCACGGCCCAGTGCGCAGCGAATGCTTCGTAGTCGAGTGGCGTGTCCCACTGCGATTCGGGCAGATAGGAGCCGAGCGGGCCGCCGACCTGCACCGCGCGCAGCGGGCGTCCGGTGATGGCGCCGCCGCCGTAGTCGTACAGGATTTCGCGCAGCGTCACGCCGAAAGCCTTCTCGATGAGGCCGCCGTATTTGATGTTGCCTGCGAGCTGGATCGGCAGCGTGCCGCGCGAGCGGCCCATGCCGAAGTTCTTGTAGAAGTCGGCGCCACGATCCATGATGATCGGCACCGACGCCAGCGAGATCACGTTGTTGATGACCGTCGGCAAGCCGAAGAGGCCTTCGATCGCGGGCAGCGGCGGCTTGGCGCGCACCACACCGCGCTTGCCTTCGAGACTCTCGAGGAGCGCCGTTTCTTCGCCGCAGACGTACGCGCCGGCCGCCTTGCGCACTTCGAGGTGGAAGGTCTTGCCCGAACCGAGAATGTTCTCGCCGAGATAGCCCGCCTTGTTGGCGTTGACGATGGCTTCGTTCAACACGTCGATCGAGTGCGGATACTCGCTGCGAACGTAGATATAGCCGCGAGTCGCACCCACGGCGACACCGGCAATCGTCATGCCTTCCACGAGCACGAGCGGATCGCCTTCCATCAGCATACGGTCGGCGAACGTGCCCGAATCGCCTTCGTCGGCGTTGCAGACGATGTACTTTTGCGCAGCGGGCGTGTTCAGCACCGTCTTCCATTTGATGCCGGTCGGGAACGCTGCACCGCCACGACCGCGCAGGCCGGAGTCGGTGACTTGCGTGACGATGGCCGCGCCGTCCAGTGCAAGGGCGTTGCGCAGACCGCGATAGCCGTCGTGCGCGACGTAGTCGTCGACCGAGACGGGATCGGTGATGCCCACGCGGGCGAACGTCAGACGTTCCTGCTTCTTGAAGTACGGAATCTCTTCGGTCAGGCCGAGGGCGAGCGGGTGATCGCCGCCGGCGGTGACGTTGGCGTCGAACAGGCTGGCGACATCATCGACCTCCACCGGACCGTAAGCGACACGACCGGCGGGCGTGACGACTTCGAGCAGCGGTTCGAGCCAGAGCATGCCGCGCGTGCCGTTGCGCACCAGCTCGATGTCGATGCCGCGCTGTGCAGCTTGTGCCGTGATGGCCTCGGCGACTTCGTCCGCGCCCAGCGCGAGGGCGGCAGAGTCACGCGGCAGATAGAGGCGCACCTTGCTGGCGTTCGGGGACTGGCTCATACGGCATCCTTGGCGCGGGCGACCAGACGGTCGAATTTCTCGGGGGTGACGCGCGCGTGCAGCTTGTCGTCGATGGTGATGGCGGGGGAGGTGGCGCACTGCCCGAGGCAAAACACGGGTTCGAGTGCGACATCGCCGCTGTGGCTGTGCATCGCGCAACCCAGCACGCGTTCGGCGTGCGCCACGAGTGCATCGGCGCCCATGCTCTGACATGCCTCGGCGCGACAGATCTGAACGACGTGTCGCGGCGGCGGGCTGGTACGGAAGTGGTGATAGAACGTGATCACGCCATGCACTTCGGCGCGTGACAGGTTGAGGGCGTTGGCGATGACGGACACGGCATCCGGGGGAACGTAGCCGAAAGCTTCCTGAACGTCATGGAGGATCGGCAGAAGGGGGCCTTCCTGAGCTGCATGAGTGTCCAGAATCGCTTGCACCGTCGCGATGGAAAAAGCCTCGCGCATGGCTGATGTCTCCTGTTTGGTGCACTGAGGGGACCGCGCACCTGAGGGTGGTTATATGTTCTTTTCCTGCCCCGGGGCGAGAGACCCATTGGTCGCATGCGGCGACGCTGCTCGGGTCTAGCGATCAGCGCGACGCCGTATGAACGTGCGACACATAGCCCCCACCATATGTCGCACGGGCTCGGCCTCTCGCCCGTTGCTTACTTCGTCAACCTTCGGTCAGTATGTGAAACACGATATATCATATACGGTATACGTGCAATAGCTCGACAAGTGGATTTGCGGGATCGTTTACCCGGAGTTCCGGGAGGGAGAAATACGGGGGAAAAGCGGTGCGCGACAAGGGATGGCGACGGTGCAAACGTCATGCCGCAGAGGGACGCGAACGCGTGCGGCGAGCCAAAGAAAAAAGCCAGCGACCGTGAGGTGTCGCTGGCTTTCTTACGCGGCGCGCAGGTGCGCCGCTTGAGCGCTCGGAGCGCTCAGCGCGGTCAGTCGCTTATTCGAGGAAGTCGCAGTGTTCTTCGACGAAGGCGGCCAGCCCGAGGGTGTGGTCGCGCGCGAGCTTCTCGGCGAGTTCCGTATCACGCTTTTCGAGCGCGGTGATGATCTTCAGGTGATCGACGATCGAGCGCGCTGCCCGGTCGTTCTGAGCGATCGTCACCTTGCGGATGGCGCGCACGTGAATGAACAGGTTCTTGATCGTGTTGGCGATCGCTTGCGAGCCGCCGAGATTGATCAGTGCCTGGTGGAAGTCGATGTTCGCGTCCGAATACTCTTCGATGTGATCGGTCGGCGGCGCATTGACGAACTCGTCGAACAGATGACGCAGCTTGGCGATCTCTTCGTCGCTCGCATTCAGCGTGGCCAGACGCGCGGACATCCCTTCGAGGGCGGCCCACATCTGAATCATCTCCACGATTTCGCGCTTGGTCTTGCGGATGATAAAGATGCCCCGGCGTGGCACCGTGCGGAGAAAACCTTCTTGTTCCAGCAAGGTCATGGCTTCGCGAATCGGGGTGCGTGAAACGCCAAGCACCTGGATGAGCTGGCGCTCATCCAGGCGAATTTCTTCCTTCTGGTTATAGATGTCCGCGTCGGCGATGGCTTTTTTCAGCAGCGCATACGCCTGATTACGAAAACTCGTAGTGGTGTCGATCGGCTCCAGTGCGAGTGGCGTCACGCGCACCGGAGTTGGGGTGATCAGGGACATGCAATAGTCTCCTAGGTATTACGGCCCCTTCAGAGGCGCAATGCTTGCTGCCCCACGATGGTGGCCGGCTTCGTGACGAGTTTACCCGATTCGTTTGCCTGCGTGGTTTCCGCCAGGTAAGCGAAACGGCCATTCGTTTCGGCCTTTTCGAGCATCTTGGCGGGCAGAGCGACGAACAGATGAACCATCGCGACACCGGCGGCGAGGGCGGAAGCCAGGGCAAGCAGAGTAAGGGCAGCGACTAACATGGTGAGACTCCAGATAAAAGTTGACGAGTAGTAATGTGGGGGAGAACTTGCTTTGCATTGTATGTCGCGCCGCAACAAGTCTCAAGATATACTACATACCGAATATCAAAATTTATCGTTTTTCGGGACGTTCTTCACGTCACACTGCGCTTACACGGCTCGGATTTGTCTCTTTTTCCGATAGTGCTGGGCGGGTCGGATCAGGTCGGTGATGGCGATGAACCTCCTCGGAAGGCCGTCAGGCTTGCAATGGTGCGGATTTCGGGACGCCAGGGGCGCACGCAGTTTTTCATGGTTCGGATCACGCTTTCGGGGTGGGGCGAATGCACGTTATTGCGTTGCCGCGAAACCACATCCGGTAATGCCTGCATGTCCCGGACAACGGCCGTGTTTCCGGCAAAAAATCGGCCGCGACCGGAGGTCCGGTGGCGGCGCGTGTGAGCGATTGCAGGGTGGGGGTGCGCGGGATTTTTCGGTCCCGCCGCATCGCCCTCTATATAAATAGTCAGTGAGTCATCCGGTGAGGCGCGATGACTTGCCTTGCGCGTCCGGTGTCTCCTGGAAACAACGCCGGCGTCGACCGACGCCGGGAAAAGCAGACTTGCCTGCGTTGGCGCGATATCACGGGTGATGTCGACGATGACCAAAATGCCGAGATACCACTCACGACGGACATTGCCGCTTACTTCGCTTATGCCTCTTAAGCCGCTTTGGCCAGACGCTCCTGCGCCGCCGCGACCGCATCGGGTTTCGTCATGAATTCGCGCTGCTTGATGAGGGCCAGCACGACGTCGAGCGTCGGCGTGGGCACATTGGCCAGCCGCCCCATCTCCTGCACGACGGACACCAACGGATCGATTTCCATCGCGCGATCACGTTCGAGATCCTGAAGCATCGACGTCTTGTGCGCGCCGACGGCGCCCGCGCCATTGATGCGGCGCTCGACATCCACCCGGAAGTGCACGCCGAACTTGTCGCCGATGGTTTTGGCTTCGAGCATCATGGCGCGCGCCACGGCGCGGGTACCCGGATCGCTGGCGATGATGTCGAGCGTGCCATGCGTGAGCGCGGAGATCGGGTTGAAGCAGAGGTTGCCCCACAGCTTGAGCCAGATCTCGTCGCGGATGTTTTCGCGAATCGGGGCATCGAGCCCGCCGGCGATCATCATTTGCGAGAGCTTTTCCACGCGCTCGCTGCGCTCGCCGCTGGCTTCGCCGAGCGGGAACTTGTTGCCGTAGACGTGCTGGATCACCCCCGGTGCGACGACTTCCGTGGCCGGATAGACCACGCAGCCGATGGCGCGCTCGGGGCCGAGTTCGCGCCACTGACGACCGCCCGGATCGATGCTTTCGAGCGTCGTGCCTTCGAGCGCACCGCCGTGCTTATAGAAGTACCAGTAGGGAATGCCGTTCACGGCCGTGACCACGGCCGTATTCGGACCGATCAACGGCTGCATTGCGTCGAGGACCGACGGGACCGAGTGTGCCTTGAGCGCGATGATCACGTAATCCTGATGCCCGAGCTCGCGGGCATCGTCCGTGCAGCGCAGATGGGCGACACGCTCTTCGCCATCGATAAGCAACTTGAGTCCGTTCTCGCGCATGGCCGCCAGATGCGGTCCGCGCGCCACCAGACTGACATCGGCTCCGGCGCGCGCGAGTTGCACGCCGAGATAGCCGCCGATGGCGCCAGCGCCATAGATGCAAATCTTCATGAAGTCTCTCCCTCCAAAGTGAATCGAAACCTGGGCCTGGTACTGGCCGCTTGTGTTCTCTTTATTCTTCTAATACCAAATGTTGTATATCGTATATCACAAGGAGAATAGCGCCAAGCCTTGTTGGGGTATTGGGCCTCATGGTTTCCCCGCAGACGCCCGAAAAACGGCGTTCCGCATGTGTGAGCGTTGCGGTGATCAATTGCATTTATGAAATGCCCGGTGCGGGCTGGCAAACGAATTATTACGGCGTGTTACAGCAGGTGCGATGGAAGAGGGAGGTGCATGTCTTGTGAGAAAAAATAACAGGAATATCGCCTTGTGCTCGTTTTAAAAAATCCCAAGGAGCCCGATATAAAAGGCTTGAGGGCCTTATTGGGTAAGGTTCCCGGATCAGGTTAACTCCTTAGTGTTTTCGCATTGCGTTGTTGCGCCGCTCCGTCCTACAGTTGCGTTACTGTATCTAGCCGCCACTTAGGACAGTGCCTCGCGTGCCGGAGTTGTTGTCGCTGCAATGGACGAAAACGACTTCGGCACGCGAGGAGGAAAACGAGGACAGCAATAAATTAGTGTTGACTTATATCTGATATATCGTATATTTCGTTCGGTATATTTACGGGAAATGCAATGGACCCGTAAGCATCAGAGACAAGTCGACGAGGCCAAGACCTCGTAAAGCATACCCAGGGGGCATAGACCCCATCCGGAAGGTGTTGTTGTTGTGAAGCTGCCAAACAACTGAAAACCGATGGAGGAGGTACAAAGTGGAGACGACAAATCAACACGGCAAACAATCCGTGTTCGCGAGCCCTTGGGTTCAGCTCGTGTTCGGCGTGATTTGCATGGCGATGATCGCCAACTTGCAGTACGGGTGGACGCTGTTCGTCAACCCGATCGATGAGAAGTATGGTTGGGGCCGTACGGCCATTCAGGTGGCGTTCACGATTTTCGTCGTGACGGAAACCTGGCTGGTGCCGATCGAAGGGTATCTGGTCGACAAGTTCGGCCCGCGCCCGGTGGTCGTCGGTGGCGGTCTGTTGTGCGGTATTGCATGGGTGCTCAACGCCTATGCGTCTTCGCTGCCGATGCTGTATTTCGCAGCGGCCGTGGGCGGTGTCGGCGCTGGTGCGGTGTATGGCACCTGCGTGGGTAACGCACTGAAGTGGTTCCCGGATCGCCGCGGTCTTGCCGCGGGCCTGACCGCTGCCGGTTTCGGCGCGGGTTCGGCGCTGACCGTGGTACCGATCGCCAACATGATCAAGTCGAGCGGCTACGAGAACACGTTCCTGACCTTCGGTCTGGGCCAGGGGATCATCGTGCTGTTGCTGGGTCTGGCGCTTGCCAACCCGCCGGCGTCGATCGAAGCGCTCAAGAAGCTGGCACCGGGCGCGATGCGCTACAACGCCAAGCCGACGGAAGTCATGCGCTCCCCGGTGTTCTGGATGATGTATCTGATGTTCGTGCTGATGGCCGCAGGCGGTCTGATGGCCACGGCTCAGCTCGGCCCGATCGCCAAGGACTACGGCCTGGATCAGGCACCGGTCTCGATTCTCGGCCTCACGCTGCCCGCACTCACCTTCGCACTGGCCATCGACCGTGTGCTCAACGGGGTGACGCGTCCGGTGTTCGGCTGGATCTCGGACAAGATCGGACGGGAAAACACGATGTTCATCGCCTTTGCGATGGAAGCCGCAGGGATTTACGCACTGGCGAAGTTCGGCCAGCACCCGGTGGCGTTCGTGATCCTGACCGGCCTGGTGTTCTTCGCCTGGGGTGAGATCTACAGCTTGTTCCCGGCGACCTGTGCCGATACGTATGGTTCGAAGTACGCCGCTACCAACGCGGGGATGCTGTACACCGCGAAGGGGACCGCCGCGTTGCTGGTGCCTTTCTCGAGCATCATCACCACGTCGACCGGTAGCTGGCAGGCCGTGTTCATGATCGCTTGCGCCATGAACGCCTTCGCTGCCTTCCTTGCCTTGTTTGTCCTCAAGCCGATGCGTGCCCGTCTGGCACAGCGTTACGCCAGCGACTACAAGGCGGAGTCGAACGAGCCGACCGCTCGTGCCGCGGACCTGAGCCGCAGCACCACGTAAGGCGAACTCGATACGTCAGCTTGACGTTAAGCAGTACTAAGCAGGAAGCAGACTGGCTGGCTTGATTAGCAACATGTCTCACCGGCGTGCAATCAGGGCCCTGAATGACTGAAGGCCCGATTGCACGACCGGAAGGACAAGTAGAGAAGCAGTACAGGAATACCCACTAATCGTCAGACAAGACGACGCAACACTGAAACCGGAAAAATTGGAGGAGAGAATTATGTCCATTGCGATGACCGTGCCAGTCGGCAAGGCGGAAAACGACACGCTCGAAGACAACAGCCGACACGCGAACATCGTGTCCGAGGCAGCAACGACCGATGGCTTCCATCTGGTCATCGATGCCCTGAAAGCGAACGACATCGACACCATCTTCGGTCTGGTGGGGATTCCCATCACCGATCTGGCTCGCCTCGCGCAAGCCGAAGGCCTGCGCTTCATCGGCTTCCGCCATGAACAGCACGCAGGTCACGCCGCCGCTATCGCCGGCTACATGACGCAAAAGCCGGGCATTTGCCTGACGGTGTCCGCACCGGGCTTCCTGAACGGCCTGACGGCACTCGCCAACGCGACGACCAACTGCTTCCCGATGATTCTCATCAGCGGTTCGAGCGAGCGTGAGATCGTCGACCTGCAGCAGGGCGACTACGAAGAAATGGATCAGCTCAATGCGGCCAAGCCGTATTGCAAGGCCGCTTACCGCGTGCTGCATGCCGAAGACATCGGCGTCGGCCTGGCCCGTGCTATCCGTGCTGCCGTGTCCGGTCGTCCGGGCGGCGTCTATCTGGATCTGCCGGCCAAGCTGCTCTCGCAGACCATCGACGCACAGAAGGCCAAGGATTCGCTGATCCGCGTGATCGACGCCGCACCGCGTCAGATCCCGGCGCAAGACGCCGTCCAGCGCGCGCTCGACGTCATCAAGGGCGCCAAGCGTCCGCTGATTCTGTTGGGCAAGGGCGCTTCGTACGCTCAGGCCGACGAAGACATCCGTGCACTGATCGAGAAGACTGGCATTCCGTACCTGCCGATGTCGATGGCCAAGGGCCTGCTGCCCGACACGCATGAGCAATCGGCATCGGCCGCGCGCTCGTTCGTGCTGCAAGAAGCCGACGTCGTCGTGCTGATCGGCGCGCGTCTGAACTGGCTGCTCGCGCACGGCAAGGGCAAGACCTGGGGTTCGGCACCGAAGAAGTTCGTGCAGATCGACATCTCGCCGACGGAAATCGACAGCAACGTGGCGATCGCGGCACCCGTGATCGGTGACATCGGTTCGTGCGTCAAGGCGCTGCTCGCCGGCGTGGATGCCAACTTTGGCAAGCCGTCGACCGAATGGACCGGCGCGATTGCGGAACGCAAGAACAAGAACCTGGCGAAGATGGCGGCAACGCTTGCCCAGAATCCGTCGCCGATGAACTTCCACAGCGCGCTCGGCGCGATCCGCGACGTTCTGAAGAAGCACCCGGACATCAACCTGGTCAACGAAGGCGCGAACACGCTCGACTATGCCCGCGCGATCATCGACCAGTACCAGCCGCGCAAGCGCTTCGACTCGGGTACCTGGGGCGTGATGGGGATCGGCATGGGCTTCGCCATCGGCGCGGCCGTGACCAGCGGTCTGCCGGTCGTGGCCATCGAAGGTGACAGCGCCTTCGGCTTCAGCGGCATGGAACTCGAAACCATCTGCCGTTACGACCTGCCGGTCACCACCATCATCTTCAATAACAACGGTGTGTATCGCGGCACCGACGTCAACCCGACGGGCGGCAAGGACGTGGCCCCGACGGTGTTCGTCAAGGGCGCGCGCTACGACAAGATGATCGAAGCCTTCGGCGGCATTGGCTACAACGTGACCACGCCGGCCGAGCTGATCAAGGCGCTGGAGGAATCCATCGCTGCGGGCAAGCCGAGCCTGATCAACGCTGTGATCGACGAATCTGCCGGTACCGAAAGCGGTCGTCTGACGAATCTGAACCCGCAAAGCGCGGCGATGAAAAAGTAAGTGCTGAGTCAATCAAGGAGACATGACATGAGCAAACCCCTCGAAGGAATCAAGATCATCGACTTCACGCACGTGCAGGCTGGCCCGGCCTGTACCCAGCTGCTGGCATGGTTCGGCGCTGACGTGATCAAGGTGGAACGCCCGGGTTCGGGCGACGTGACGCGTAACCAGTTGCGCGACATCCCCGACGCCGATGCCTTGTACTTCACGATGCTCAACAGCAACAAGCGCTCGCTGACGCTGGACACGAAGACGCCGGAAGGCAAGGAAGTGCTCGAGAAGCTCGTGAAGGAATCGGACGTTCTGGTCGAGAACTTCGCCCCGGGCGCGCTGGACCGCATGGGCTTCACGTGGGAGCGTCTGAACGAACTGAACCCGAAGCTCATCGTGGCATCGGTCAAGGGCTTCTCGGACGGCCACCACTACGATGACCTGAAGGTCTACGAAAACGTGGCGCAGTGCGCAGGCGGTGCCGCTTCGACGACGGGTTTCTGGGACGGCCCCCCCACGGTGTCGGCCGCAGCGCTCGGCGACAGCAACACCGGCATGCACCTGGCCATCGGTATTCTGACGGCACTCATCGGCCGTGGTCAGACGGGCCGTGGTCAGAAGGTGGCCGTCTCGATGCAGGATTCGGTCATCAACCTGTGCCGCGTGAAGCTGCGCGACCAGCAGCGTCTGGACCGTGTCGGCTACCTCGAAGAGTATCCGCAGTACCCGCATGGCGAGTTCAGCGATGTCGTGCCGCGTGGCGGTAACGCCGGCGGTGGCGGTCAGCCGGGTTGGGTGCTCAAGTGCAAGGGCTGGGAAACGGACCCGAACGCTTACATCTACTTCACGATCCAGGGTCACGCCTGGGAGCCGATTTGCCGCGCACTGGGCAAGCCGGAGTGGATCAGCGATCCGAACTACGCCACGGCACAAGCCCGTCAACCGCACATCTTCGACATCTTCGCGACCATCGAAGCCTGGCTGGCCGACAAGACGAAGTACGAAGCGGTCGACATCCTGCGCAAGTTCGACATTCCGTGCGCACCGGTGCTGTCCATGAAGGAAATCGCCAACGATCCGTCGCTGCGCGCTTCGGGCACGATCGTGGAAGTGCCGCACAAGGAACGTGGTTCGTACCTGACCGTCGGCAGCCCGATCAAGTTCTCGGGTCTGAAGCCGGAAATCACGGGCTCGCCGCTGCTGGGTGAGCACACCGACGAGATCCTGTCCGAGCTGGGTTACAGCAAGGACCAGATCGCGAATCTGCACGCAGCACGTTCGGTCTGAGTTCGCTCAGTCGTTAGCCGTCAGGCAAACGCTGTCATGTCGCACCCACCGTTACTGCCTTCGGGCGGTGACGGTGTGGGCGGCCGCAGGTGAGGTGTCCATGGGTGCGGTTCCGTGCGGAGCTGCACCCATTTTTATTTTCGGGACCGTGCTGTCCTCTAATTGATGTAATTTATTGGCATGTTTGGCATCGATGCCAATCGTGACCATCGCATTTCCCCCACAAGATTATTGGAGACACCATGAGCGCATCCGTCGACGTCAATCAATTGGTGCAGGTCGTAGGCGACGCCATTGTCGTGGCCGACCCCACGAACATCATCACGCTGTGGAATTCGGGCGCGGAGAAGATGTTCGGCTTCTCGGCGGCGGAGGCTGTCGGGCAGCCGCTCGACATCATCATTCCCGACCGGCTGCGCGCGCGTCACAACGAGGGCTATGCCAAGACGATGGAAACGGGGCAGACGAAGTACGGTAGCGATCTGCTCAAGGTGCCGGCTGCGCACAAGGATGGCCGGGCCATGTCGATTGCGTTCACCGTGGCCTTGCTGCATGGCGCGGCGGGTGAGGTGACCGGCATCGTCGCCGTGATTCGCGACGAGACGGCGCGTTTTCAGGAAGACCGTCAGCTGCGCAAGCGCGTGACCGAACTCGAAGCGAAGCTGGCCGCGACGGCGAGTTGATCCTCGTGACGATGACGAGCCCGCGCAAGTCGTGAGCCTGGCGACGCGCATGAGACGGCGTTAGCCGATGTAACTCGTCCGCCACGGATGGAAAAGAAGCACCGATGCGTAGATGCGCACCGGTGCTTTTTTGCTTTTTAAGCGAAGGAACGGGCGAGCTGAGCGATTAATAGGTATTTTGTATTCAATATATTTAAAGGGTATTGATAACTCTCCCTGATCGACCGCCTGACTTTCATCGCGGTGACACATGCCTGTAAACCCCTAGCCCGATGGGGTAATTTCAGACTTGTTGCAATGCGGAGTCCCTTTATTCATAGGCTTCTCGGCGATTTTGATCCAGAAATGTCGCGACACAGCAAAACGCATCGGCAACAAAAAGCCGTTGATAAAATATCGTGTATGAAATACCGTATATCACAAGATTCGATCGATGCAGATGATGGCGCCCGAAGAGGCGACGACCTGCGTCAGATCCGGCGAGGCTCGCGATATTGCTGCAATCGGAAGGCATGGCGCTCACGTGTTTTTCGCGGCGCACCTCGCATACCAATTACATAAACGCCGTCGCATCAGGAGGAGACAAACCATGGGAAAGGCACTCGAAGGTGTGCGCATTCTCGACTTCACACATGTGCAGTCCGGGCCAACGTGTACGCAGTTGCTGGCCTGGTTCGGCGCGGACGTGATCAAGATCGAACGCGCGGGTCACGGCGACGTTACGCGCGATCAGTTGCGCGACATTCCCGACGCGGACAGCCTTTACTTCACGATGCTCAACAGCAACAAGCGTTCGATCACGCTTGATACGAAGCATCCGGAAGGTAAGGCGGTGCTCGAGCGCATGATTCGCGATTGCGACGTGCTCGTGGAGAACTTCGCACCGGGCGCCCTCGATCGCATGGGCTTCACCTGGGAACACATTCACTCGCTCAACCCGCGCATGATCGTCGCCTCGGTCAAGGGTTTCGGCCCCGGTCCGTATCAGGACTGCAAGGTGTACGAGAACGTGGCGCAGTGCGTTGGTGGCGCCGCATCCACGACCGGTTTCGACGACGGCCCGCCCATGGTGACGGGCGCGCAAATCGGCGATTCCGGCACGGGCCTGCATCTGGCGCTGGGCATCGTCACGGCGCTGTATCAGCGCACGATGACCGGTCAGGGCCAGCGCGTGCTCGCCGCCATGCAGGACGGTGTGCTGAACCTGTGCCGCGTGAAGTTGCGCGATCAGCAGCGTCTGGAGCGTGCGCGCGTGATGGAAGAGTATCCGCAGTACCCGAACGGCGAATTCGGCGACGCGGTGCCGCGCGCCGGTAACGCGTCGGGTGGCGGCCAGCCGGGCTGGATCCTGAAGTGCAAGGGCTGGGAGACGGACCCGAACGCCTACATCTACTTCATCACGCAGGCCCCGGTGTGGGGGTCGATCTGCAAGGTGATCGGCAAGCCCGAGTGGGTCGAGCATCCGGATTACGCCACGCCGCGCGCGCGTTTGCCGCGTCTGCGCGAGATCTTCGACACCGTCGAACAGTGGACCGTGACGAAGACCAAGTTCGAAGTCATGGGCATTCTCAACGAGTACGACATTCCGTGCGGTCCGATTCTCTCGATGAAGGAAATCGCCGAGGACATGTCGCTGCGCGAGACCGGCACCATCGTCGAAGTCGATCACCCGAAGCGCGGCAAGTACCTGACCGTCGGCAACCCGATCAAGCTCTCGGACAGCCCCACGCAAGTGGAACGTTCGCCGCTGCTCGGCGAGCACACCGACGACGTGCTCTCGGAGTTCGGCTACAGCGCGCAGCAGATCTCGGCGCTGCGCGAAGTCGGCGCGGTCTGACGCACGCGGGGGATTCGACCTCTCGACCTCACGCCCTTAAGCACGCAACCTTAAGCACGCAAGCGGGCGCGGCAAAGGACAAGTGGCCGCCCCGAATCGAAAGTGTCGCAAGTGTCTGCAAGAGGCAGATGTGAATGACTTCAAGACATCGTGTGAGGCGCGCGCCTGGCAGCCGCTGCCGTGCCGCCTCACCGCTACAGGAATGGCAAACGCATGAAGCTCTGGACCCGTTTCAAGACCGCACATGGCCGCATCGGCTTTGGCCTGTTGCAGGGCGATCACATTCTCGAACATCGCGGCGATCTTTACGATCAACCCGTCGCTACGGGCGCAACGATTGCGCGCGACGCGGTCGATCTGCTGTGTCCCTGCGAGCCCTCGAAAATCGTGGCGCTCTGGAACAACTTTCACGCGCTCGGCGCGAAGCTCGGCAAGGCCGCGCCGTCGCATCCGCTGTTTCTCATCAAGCCCGCCACCACGCTCAACGGTCCCGAGGGCGTGATTCGCCGTCCGGCGTCGTATGCCGGGAAGATCGTCTTCGAGGGCGAGCTGGGCATCGTGATCGGCAAGCGCGCGAGCCACGTGAGCGAGGAAGCGGCACGCGACTACATCCTCGGCTACACGCTGGTCAACGACGTCACGGCCGCTGAAATCATCGAGCAGGACGGCAACTTCGCACAGTGGACGCGCGCCAAGGGCTTCGATACGTTCGGCTGCCTCGGCCCGGTCATCGCCGAAGACTTCGACTGGCGCGAGGCGGAGCTCGTCACGACGCTCGACGGCACCGAGCGTCAGCGCTATCCGCTCGCCGACATGATCTTCAATCCGTGGCAACTCGTCGTGCGCCTGTCGCAGGACATGACGCTGTTGCCCGGCGACGTGATCGCGGTCGGTACGTCGATCGGCGTGGGCTCGATGAAAGAGGGCGCGCTGGTGGAAGTGAGCATCGACGGACTGGGCACGCTGGCCAACCGCATGGGCGGCTGAGTCCGGCATACAAACCGCAGATGGCAGATCGCAGGGCGCGATCTGCATCGCGAGCAACCGATTTCACGGTGGTCGGCCGGGGTGGCAATGGCCTGAGTCGATCGCCCTTTTTCATTCGGCAGACCGGAACGATCTGCCCGGGCATGACAAGTGATGGGACCTATTTCGTGTCGCTGCCTGCGGGCGGCGGCACGGAGCTTTTGTAGGCCATCATGCCGTCGATCAATGCGGCGCCTTCGGAGAGCAGGAACTGACGGAAGGCGAGCGCGACCGGCGGCAATCGTTTGCTGCGGCGATGTACGACGTACCAGCTTTGCCACGCCGGAAAGCCCTGCACGTCGAGCACCGTCAACTGGCCCGTCTGCAATTCCATGCCGACGGTATGTGCGGACAGGAAGCTGACGCCCATGCCCGCAATCACCGCCTGCTTGATGGTTTCGGTGCTGGCGATCTCCATCGCGATCTTCAGTTGCTGGGTGCGATGACCGAAGGCGTCTTGCAGGGAATTCCAGGTGTCGGACCCGCGCTCGCGGCTGATGAACGGTTCTTGCGCCAGCCGTGAAAACGGAATCTGTTTCTGACCAGCCAATGCATGGCCGGGCGGTGCCACGATGATGTACGGGTGCGGCGCGAAGGCTTCGTTGATCGTATCGATTTCGTGGGGCGGACGCACCATCACCGCCAGATCGGTCAGGTTTTCGGTGAGTTGATGCAGCAGTTCCTCGCGGTTATGCACCGTGAGATTGAGGGTGACGCCGGGGTGGCGCACGGTGAATGCGGCGAGCAGGCGAGGGAAAAAGTAGTCGCCTGCGCTGATGACAGCCACGTTGAGCTTGCCGCCCGTAATGCCCTTGAGGTGATCCATCGCCTCTTCGGTTTCGCGGAACAGGGCAATGATCGCGCGGCTGTAGTGAAGCATCTCGTTGCCCGCCGGCGTCAGGAAGATCTTCTTGCCCAGTTGCTCGAAGAGCGGAAGTCCGGCGTGTGTCTCAAGTTGCTTGACCTGTGTCGAGACGGCCGGTTGCGTGAGGTGAAGTTCTTCGGCGGCGCGCGAGAAGCTCAGATGGCGCGCCACGGCTTCGAAGACTTTCAACTGGCGGAGCGTGGCGTGTTTCATGCGGCGGAGGTTCGTTTGGGAAGGAGGTGAGCGATGCGCTACGACGTGTCGTGTGTTCGCACCACCGTCTTCGCGAAGTATAAGTAATCGTTGATGGTTTGCATAATTAACTTTAACTGTCTTTTATATGTCGGGCTGCGTAATCTGCAATGGCAGCCCGCATGAAAGTGGTGTGACGACAAAGCGAAAAATGTAGAAGCAGCGCGTAACAGCCGGTGAAGCGTCAGGCAAATTGCCCGGCGAGAACCAGCAAAGGCAACGCGCTCACGTCAGGCGCCACGCGGGTTTGGACGATCACTCTTTGGGAGACGCCATCATGTCGGTCATCGAAACGCACATCAAACCCGCCGCCCTGGCACCGGTTGCCAACGCTCATCTGCATGCGTTCAACAACGCATTCGTCGAACTGGGTCTGGACTGGTATTGGGATAACCACACCTACACCCGTTTGTTGCACACCACCGGTAACCAGGATTTGCCGCTGGCGTATCTCGAAGGCGCTTCGGCGCAGGCGTTGCGCATGGCCGAGCTGGTGTTGATCGGGGCTTACCTCGACGGCCATCAGCCGCACCTGCTGCGCGCCTACGAACCGGAATTCCTTTGCGACCTGATTCACTGCACCAAGGTGCGTTGCTTCGAAGCGGCCAATGAAGGTCGTTCGATGCTGGCGCCGAGAGCCGTTGCGGCCTGAGTTTCACAACACGACAGGGGCTCAGACCCCGAGACAATAACTATGCATATTGGCATTCCAAAGGAGACGGCCGGCGGCGAATCCCGCGTCGCGGCCACACCGGAAACGGTGAAGAAGCTGGTGGGCGCAGGGCATCGCGTCACCGTGGAGCATGGCGCCGGAGAGGCGGCTAGCGTACCCGATGCGGCATATGTCGCGGCGGGCGCGTCGAGCGGCACGGCTGCCGAAGCGTTCGGTGCGGAGATGGTGCTGAAGGTGCGTGCCCCGTCGGTCACGGAGATCGGCCAGATGCGCCGCGGCGCCGTGGTCGTGGGCATGCTCAATCCGTTCGATGCCGAGAACAACGCGCGCATGGCGGCCGCTGGCATCATCGGCTTCGCGCTCGAAGCTGCGCCGCGCACTACGCGTGCGCAGAGCATGGACGTGCTCTCATCCCAGGCCAACATCGCCGGTTATAAGGCCGTGATGCTCGCTGCGAACCTCTATCAACGTTTCATGCCGATGCTCATGACGGCTGCGGGCACCGTGAAGGCCGCGCGTCTGGTCGTGCTGGGCGCTGGCGTTGCAGGCTTGCAAGCCATCGCGACGGCCAAGCGTCTGGGTGCGGTCATTGAAGCGTCGGACGTGCGTCCGGCCGTGCGCGAGCAGATCGAATCGCTCGGCGCGAA
>NZ_MAOS01000046.1:0-67333 GCF_001721285.1 Pandoraea sp. ISTKB | reverse complement strand
CTCCCGGACCGGGGCCACATCCACCGGGACCACCGCCGGGGCCAGGGCCGCATCCTCCCCCGCCCCCGCCCCCGCCACCACCGCCACCGCCTTATTGGGGCTGGGGTGGAGGATGGTATGACCCGGTCGCTGCAGCCGTGACGATTGGCGTGTCTGCCGCCATCATCGGCTCGACCGTGGCATCGCTACCGCCCAGTTGCGTCGGCACCGTGGTTAATAACGTTGCCTATCAGCGCTGCGGTTCGACGTGGTATCAGCCGGTGTACTCCGGCACCACCGTCCAGTTCGTCGTGGTGGCGGCGCCTCATTGAGAAGCAACCTCAACCATCCAACGGTCCCCTGACTTCCACGGCGCCGGAGACGCAAGCCGGCGCCGTGCTTCCCCCGGCACAGCCGCATGCTTGTGGCCGACATGACGAGAACGTTATGCTTGCGCCCATGAACCGTCGCATTCTCATTGCCCCCGAAGAGATCGAACTGACCGCCATGCGCGCACAAGGCGCGGGCGGGCAGAATGTCAACAAGGTTTCCAGCGCCATTCACCTTCGCTTCGACGTGATGCGCTCGTCGCTACCCGACGAGGTCAAGACACGTCTGCTTTCGCGTCTCGATCACCGCATCACGCAGGACGGTGTGATCGTCATCAAAGCGCAGCAGCATCGCTCACAGGAACTCAATCGCGCCGACGCGCTTGCCCGTCTGCAAGCGCTGGTCGATGCCGCCGCCGTCGCGCCGCGGCGTCGCGTGGCCACACGTCCCACGCTGGCCAGTCAGGTGCGTCGCAAAGACGCCAAGCAGGTCCGATCGCGCGTCAAAGCCTCGCGCGGCAAAGTCCACGCGAGCCGCGACGATTAATGATTATTTTTATTGGCATTTTTTCAGAAAAGCTAATTTAAATTAGCTTTTCAACAATGCCTCGCTTGAGAAATGCTAATATAAAGCATCATTTCTCGCAAAAAGCGCATCATCATGAGCTTTATGGAACCCCTGATTGCGGCACGCAAAGACGCCGGACTGACGCAGGCCGAGTTGGCCGATCGCGCCGGGCTGTCCCGCATGACCGTGCAGAAAATGGAGTCCGGCGCACTCGACCCGCGCCTGTCGACACTGCTTGAAATGGCACGCGCCCTCGGCCTCGAACCCATGCTCGTGCCTGCCGGCCTGCAACAGGAGGTGGAAGCCTTCCTTCGCTCCGGAGGCAAGTTCCTGGCACAGCCGAGCGGTGTGTCAGCCCCGCCTTCCATCGTCGAAACGCTCGGTCGATAGCACCGCGCCCAGGGCACATCGCCACTTGCGCTGCACCACCGAACGCACCAATCGACAGGGACTCTCGCCATGAATATCAAATACTTACGCGCGTATCTGCATCAGCCTGACGGGACACGCCGGCCCATCGGCTATCTCTCCCAGTACGGCGACATTCTCCGGATGTCGTTCGACGAGGACTACATCGCCGACGCCCGGCGGCCCGTGCTTTCGCTCGCCTATCGAGGCGCCAACGAAACGGCGACGCGCGAAATTCTGGCGTCGCCGCAGGACGTACGTCTCGTTCGAACCGACGGCCGCTGGCCGGTGTACTTCGAGAATCTTCTGCCGGAAGGCCACAATCGCGAACGTCTCGCGGCCGAACGACATTGCAGTCCCGACGACGAGTTCGAACTGCTCGCCGCCGCCGGGCACGACCTGATGGGTGCACTCGAAGTCGAACCCGTACCCGCGCGCGAAGGCGTGCCGGATGTCGTGCACCGCTGGCATACGGCGCTGGGCCTCGAAATGGTCGAACCGGGCTTCGTCGATACGCCGGTGGAAGATGCCGCGTCGCTGCCCGGTGTCGTGACGAAGTTCTCCGCGATCCGCGACGGGCGCCGCTACATCGTGAAGCGCCGGGGCCGGGCAGGCTCGGTCATTCTCAAGTTGCCGACCACGCGCCACCCCGATCTCGTCGAGAACGAATTCACGGGCTACCGGCTGTGCGAAGCGCTGGGGCTCGATTGCGCGCAGGCCGAAATCATCTCTCGTCACGATGCCGATCTGCCGGAGCAGGTGCCGTTCGAGCACATTCTCGCGGTGCCGCGCTTCGACCGCCTGCCGGATGGACGACGCGTCCACATGGAAGAGTTCGCGCAGGTGCTGCAATATCCGCCGCGCAGTAAATACGGGCGCGGCCTCGATATCGACTACACCACCATGCTGCGCGTGCTCGATCAACTGTCGGGACAGCCGGTGCGTGATGTGCGCGAATTTTTGCGCCGCCTGATCGCGTTCATCCTGCTCGGCAACACCGACGCCCATCTCAAGAACTGGGCGCTGATCTATCCCGATGCACAGACACCACAATTGGCGCCGGTCTACGATCCGGTGTGCGTCGCTGCATTTTTCCAGGACGTGCCGCCATCGCACTACGGGGTGAACCGCGCCATCGACAAGACGCTGCGCGCCTTCGATTGGCCGGCGCTCGAAGCGCTGCTCAAGGGCGCGGGGCTGCTGCGGGTCGGCCGACTGATGACCATCGCACGCGAGACGGTGCGCGATGCGCAGGCCGACTGGCCCGCATTGCTCGACGATGCGCCGAATGCCGTGCGCACAACTGTGCTCGAACGCCTGAACGGCGGTGTGGCGCTGACGACCTGATCCCTCTCGCGCCGAATGCGCCGTGGGTCCCGTCGTGCCCCATCGGCGTACCTATCAAAAATAATACCCGGGTAATATTGCAATCCAAATAACACCCGGGTATTATTCGCCGGTATCGACACTACATCATCGTTACCGGAGTCTGCCGTGACACATTCCTCGCTGGGTTACACCGTCTTTCGCGACAAGCGCCGCATTGCCGCCGGTTCGCTTGCCGACGCCGCCATCGCCTTTCAACAGGCGATGCTCGCGGACCCCAACGCGTCCGTCATCATCTTCGACAACCTGACGGGCGACACGCGCGACGTCGATGTGCGCGGCAGCGCCGCCGACATCCGGGCACGATATCCCGCACCGGAGACCACCTCCCCGGACGCCGCCCCCGAATCCGACGACGTCCCCAAAGGCCGCGGCCGTCCGAAGCTCGGGGTCGTCGCCCGCGAGGTCACCCTGCTCCCGCGTCATTGGGACTGGCTCGCCGAGCAACGGGGCGGTGCCTCCGTCGCCTTGCGCAAACTCATCGACGAGGCGCGCCGCGCCAATGCCGAGCGCGACATGCTGCGCCGCGCCCAGGAACGCGCGTACAGCTTCATGTCGACGATCGCTGGCGATCTGCCGCAATTCGAAGAAGCGTCTCGCGCCCTCTTTGCGAACGACTTCGACGCACTGAAGGCCCGTATCGTCGAATGGCCTGAAGACGTGCGTTCACACCTGATGCGTCTCACGTCGACCGATGATCTGATCGACCCGACGCCATAAGCCACACCGGGCGCGCACGACTGCCGCGCAAGTTCACCCAGGCATAAGGGACGAGGACGACGCAACGTCTTCGTCGACCGCAGCGCTTCAGGACGCCCTGAAGCGCTCGGACACTCACGCCCTGACGATCTTGCGCCAGCCCCGCTAACCCTTTGATTTCACGACTCACCGGGCGGACAGCCGTCCCGGATGGGCCCCGCTTTGCCTGTCGTTTTCATTCACCGCGTTCACCAAGGAAAAGGAATCATGACGCAATCCACCGCAGCCCCCGCTCAACCGCCCCAGCCGCCCAGGCCGCTCTGGAAAACCTGGTTGCTCATCGCCGTGCCGATGATGCTGACCAACGCGCTTCAGTCGCTCGCCGGCACGGTCGACGGCATTTACCTCGGGCACCTGATCGGCACCGACGCCATCGCGGCCGTCTCCGCCTTCTTCCCCGTCTTCTTCTTTCTTCTCTCGATCGTGATCGGCTTGTCAGCCGGTGCGACGGTGATGATCGGTCAGGCGTGGGGGGCAAAGGATCTGACCCGCGTGCGCCAAATTGCGGGCACGGCGCTCGTGATGATGTTCGGCGCGGGCGTCGTCATCAGCGTGCTCGGCGGCATGTTCGCCACACCGCTCATGCAAACGTTCGGCACCCCGGAACCCGTATTCGATGCCGCCACGTTATACGCACGCGGCATGCTCATCGGCATGCCTGTCGTGTTCCTGCTCTGGCTGACGACATCGATGAGCCGTGGCACGGGTGACGCGGTCTCGCCGCTTCTCGCCTTGCTCATCGCCACGCTGCTCTCGCTCGGCCTGACACCGGCGTTCATTTTCGGCTGGGGGCCCTTCCCGGCGCTCGGCGTGGGAAGTGCCGTGGCCTCGACGCTGCTCGCGTTCACGGTTGCGCTGATCTGGATGGGGATGTACTGGCGACGAAAAGGTCATCCGCTCGCGCCCAATCGCGAGCTCTGGCATGCCCTGCGATGGAATCCGGCGCTCGCTCGTGGCATCTTGCACATCGGTGTCCCGACCGCCATTCAGATGCTGACGATGGCCATGGCGGAAATGGCGCTGCTCAGCATGGTCAATCGTCACGGGGCGAATGCGACGGCAGCGTACGGAGCCGTCACGCAGGTGATGAGCTGGTTGCAGCTTCCGGTGATGACGCTGGGCATCACGGCATCGATCCTCTGCGCACACGCTATCGGCGCGGGACGCAGCGAACGCATCGGCGCCATCGTACGCACCGGCCTGCTGTGCAATCTCGGACTGACCGGCACGCTCGTCATCCTGGTCTATCTGGTCGCCCCCACGATCCTGCATGGGTTCCTGACCGATCCTGACGTGCGAACGCTGGCCACGCACCTGCTCTACATCGTGGCGTGGAGTGTGTTGGTGATGGGCACCACGGCCATCCTGACCGGGGCCATGCGAGCGAGCCGCAAGGTGTGGGTGCCGACGCTGCTCGGCATGATCGGGCTGCTGGGCATCGAAGTGCCTGCCGCGTGGATGTTCGAGCGAATCGCCGGACTCACCGGTATCTGGTGGGCGTATCCGCTCGCGTTCATCGCCATGCTGGCGATGCAGGGGATGTGTTATCGGGCTTTCCGGCGCGCGTCGTGCCGCGCCCAGAAGAACATGACCATGCCTGCGCAGGACAGCAAGGCACCGACCCAACCGGTCGACGTCCAGCCGTAACCCGCGCTGATGGCCAGGCCGCCGAGCCATGCGCCGGCGGCATTGGCCATATTGAACGCCGAATGGTTGAGCGCCGCCGCGAGCGTTTGCGCCTCGCCGGCCACGTCCATCAAGCGGATCTGCAACGCCGGGCCGATGATGATGATCGTGCCGATGGCCAGCACGTTGGCGCCGGCCAGCCACGGATTCGCCGACGTGAACGTGAAAGCGACCAGCAACAGTGCCGACCAGATCAGCGTGCCGCCAATGGCGCGCATGAGCGACGCGGCGGCCACCAGACGCGGCCCCACGATCGTGCCGCCCACCATACCGACACCGAAGAGCGCGAGATAGAACGGCACCCACGTTTCGGGCACGCCCGCGACCTGCATGAGCGTCGGCTTGATGTAACTGAATACGGCAAACATACCGCCGAAGCCGATCGCCCCGATGCCCAGCGTGAGCCAGACCTGCGAATTACGCAGCGCACCCAGTTCGCGTAGCGGGCTGGCGCCGTGTGGCGCGGGGGCGTCAGGAATCCAGCGCCAGACGAGCAACGCCGTCAGTGCACCAATCACGCCGACCATGACAAATGCGGCGCGCCAGCCGAGCCACTGACCGAGACCGGCCGCAATCGGCACACCGAAGAGTGTCGCGAGCGTCAGCCCCAGCATCACCTGACCTACCGCGTGAACGCGGCGATGCGGCGGCACGAGCGATGCCCCGACCAGCGCCGCCACACCGAAGTAAGTCCCGTGCGGCAGACCGCTCAGGAATCGCAGAATGATGAGCGAGATGTAGCCCGGCGCCATGGCGCTCGCGAAGTTGCCGACGGCAAACATCGCCATGAGCGCAATCAGAAAGGCGCGACGCGGCAGGCGCACCCCAAGCACTGCCAGCACCGGCGCACCGATGACGACACCCAGCGCATACGTGCTGATCGCGTGCCCCGCCTGCGGAATGGTGATGTCCAGACCTTTGGCGACGTCGGGCAACAAGCCCATGATCACGAACTCGCCGGTCCCGATACCGAAGCCGCCCATGGCGAGCGCCACGAACGACAACCACACGGGAATGGACGATGACGGCAACGCTTCGGAAGCCTCGGCGGGGAGGATTTGGGGGGCACTCATGGGAATTCGATCAGGGCGGCCAGTTGTGGGACTGGCGAAGTTTGTCGAGCGGCGGCACCGGGTGCACGTCCGTCCAAAGACCGTGATTTTACGCCAACCCCGCGATTCATGCAGGCCAAATACTGCAACGCAACATCATCAAAACGTCACAATTACGCGCAATTTGCATCGATTCGACAAGTATTTCACCGCACTGCAATATTGCGACAATCAGTGTGCGGTCATTCGACCCGGCAGGACGACGCCGAAAACGTACGCGCGCCGAGCAAAAAAAAACCGGCCCAGTGGGTGGGCCGGCAAGCTACGGTTGCGCTCCGGTTGCGGGAACCGGATGCAATCGTATTGGGGGTCTGCGGGGTGCCGCGGTGCGGTAAGGCCGTGCTCCCCGGAAAGACGGTCAGTGATGCTTCTTCGAATGCCACTGACCGGACTTGTCATCCTTTTCGTAGGTTTGCTTCACAGCGCTCCATGCCACTTTGTGCGCCGTCTCCTCGCGCGATTCATGACCGCGCCGCTCTGCGGGATCCTTGTATTCGTCCCAGGCGGAATTGAATGCCTTGAGATAAATCTCCTGCGCGTGTGCCGGCAGATGGTCTTTCACACTGGCCGGCAGTTCATGCGTCTGTCGATACGGCATGACGGGTTCTCCTTGTGCGGGGTCAGATATGCCCCATCACCACGAGCAACACCACAATCAGCACGATCAGCCCGATACCCCCTGACGGGTAGTAACCCCATCCCCGGCTATGCGGCCATGCGGGTAACGCGCCAACCAGCAACAAAATCAGAACAATCAACAAGATGGTGCCAAGCATGACTTTCCTCCCTTGCCGATCCGACGGTGAATGGCCCTCGATGACATTTGCCAATCGATGCCGCCATTACCCGACGACCGCGACGCACCTATCGGACGTATTTGCCAGGAGGCCGAAGTGGCGGCTCTTCCACTGGCGGATCGAGCGGTCGGTCGGGTGGAGGCATCGGCGTCGGTTCGCTCTCGTCGGGAGGCGACTTCGGCGGCGGTGTCCCCGGCGGCTTGCCCGGGTCGAAAGGCTCAGGCAGATGGGCATACAGGCGGGGGGCCTGCGTCAGCCGGCGAATTTCGTTATGGCAACTCTGACTCGGCATGAGCAAGTCCTCGTCTGGCTCAATGCCAATAAGGGTCGACGGTGTAATACGTATGCACCTGCTCGGCCCAATGCATGTCGGCCATACTCGGCCAGTGGTCCTTGTCGAAGCCCGGCGCCTTCTTGAGGGCTTCCTTGTCGATGTCGAGAATGAAGCGCTTGTTCTCCACGTCGAGCTGCAAGGCATGCCAGGGAATGGCGAACAGCTTGTCACCCATCCCGAGAAAGCCGCCGAACGACAACACGGCATAGGCCACCGTGCCGCGCTGGACGTCGAGCATGATGTGCTTGACCTTCCCCAGGCTCTCGCCTGCGGTGTTCACCACATCTTCGGCATCGAGCGTGTCGGCGGCCATCACCGACGGGCCCGGACCATCGGGCAGCTTGTGTGACGCGCCGACAATGCGGGCGCCCGTTTGACCTGATTGACCTGCTTGGGGCATCTGGCCCCGGCCGGATTGCATAGTCATGATTCCTTCCTCCTTCGCTGATGAAGTCGGGACACTTTGCGATCTGGCGACATCGTTATCATCGATGTCCCCGGATGGTGCGTCGCCGACAGGGCGAGAGTGCGGTCTCTACGCGCCATCACGTGCTATCGGTACGATGCTGACACCTCCGATACCGGCGTGATGGCGCTGCGTTCTGCAAACTTTGGCATTGCGGTCGCCTTCGGTCGACGATCGACCGCTTACCATGTGTCGACCGTTACTTGGCCGATACCTTCAGATCGTTCTTGACGTCGACGACACCATCCACGCCCTTGACCGTATCCTCGACGAGGGTCTTCTGTGCCGACTGCGGCACCGAACCCGTGAGATGCACCACACCGTGACGGGTGGTGACGTGAACCTTGGTCGACGGCACGTCCTTCTTCGCGAGCAGCTCGGCCTTGACCTTCGCGGTCAGCGCCGAATCGTCGATCTTGCGGCCGGTATCGCTCATCACGCTACTGGCGCTGGTGTTATCGGCAATCTTGATGATCCCGCCCTGATCGAGTGCGTGAGCGGCAATACCCGTCGTTGCAAGTGCGCCCGCCATGACGAGCTTGAGCAAATTGGCTTGTTTCATTTTCGACCTCCCGAAATGAGTCGTCGCATCGCCAGCATTGCTGCTTCGGGGCGTCACCTCCTGCACATTCCAATGTGCGGCGCCCATACGACAACCGAGTTTTAGGTGATACATCTCCTCGCCTGGAGATGCCCGGTCTTGCCCTGCTACCGGCGGCTCAGATGCGTCGTGCATCGCAGATGCCGGATGTTCTTTTGTCGTTGCACTTGGCTACCGCGCACGACATCAAATCTTGTGCCCTGTCTGACTTTCGCCGGGCCGGCTCATCGCTTCCACTCGTCTCTCGTGCAAACGGTTATCGACGCCAAGCACCCCCTCGACCTTCGAAACCTCCGTTTGCACCACGTGTTGCATCCATCGCTCCGGCACATCGCCGGTGAGTAAAACCAGCCCGGACGTGACGGTCACCTCGACGTGAGAGACGTCGAGATCGATAGCGGCGATCAGCGTCTTGCGGATGTCGTCGTGAATGGCGGAATCGGATCTTGACGAGTCACGCGAGCGGGCTTGCACCGAAACCTTTGTCGTCTCTTGCGACTGGCCCTCTGCGCCTGCACTCGCGTGTCCTCGCTCCCTGCTCCCGACATTTCCGCCCTCACTGCTACGGCCCCGACTCCCTGATGCCAGACCGGCTTCGCCTGCTATGTTCTCGACGTTCGTAATCTCCTGCGCTCCGACCGTACCGTCTGGCCAATCGACGCGATGTGCCGTCGACGGACGCTTGACCTGCGGTGCCGAATCCGACGCATGTCGTCCGGTACCTGCATAGTCGTCGTGAGGCCCGTAGGCACTTTGCCGACCGAACCTCGGATGCGCACCGGGTGCGGCATCCGCAGGCCCATAACCGCTCTCTTCACCGTGCGCGATCTCGGGCGCATACCCATGACCGCCTGCATCCTCAGTCGAATCCGTCTTGCTACCCCGCGCTGCGTGCTCCTTCGGCGCCGATGCACCCAACCATTTCGGATCACGCTGATCGTGCGCACGAGCCGCTTGCGCTTCCCGCTCGGACGACTGTTTAGCCTCGTGCGTCTGCGCGTTGCTCGTGTCGCCCGAAGTCTGGGCACCGCTCGTCTCGGCGTCTCCGTCTTCGTGCGTCAACGCATGCTGCTGACGCTCCGACTCATACTTCGCTCCGTCGTCGGCCACCTTGCGCGTGGCAGGCAGCTTTGGCGACGGGGGGATGCGCTTCGCCATGACAGACTCCTTGGCTGCAATCCGTGCTATTGAGACTCGCACCGGACTTGTTGAAAACGATTGTAGAGAGCCGGTTTCATTCGGCGAATCGGCGGAATCTGAAAGACGTGTAGGCGGGCGCTGGCAAAATCCCTCGCCCCGTTAGCGAATGACGTTTGATAATGAAAATTGACCTGCCGATCAACGACTTGGCGTCGTCTTCTGAGGTCTCTTGGGAACTAGACGGATGAGAAAAAACGGGGTCGCGCACGCAACGATTGCGTCTGCCATCGCTGGAGAATCGGACAATTCCTACAGATCGGAGTCCGCACCGACGACTGAACGGCGTCGGCGCGGGACCATTCCGGGGGATCTCCCCTAAGCCGTCATGTCTGCATCAGACGCCACGATGACGCGATTGCGCCCGGTCTCCTTCGCCCGGTAAAGCGCATCGTCCGCCGCCTTGACGAGGACATCGACTGTCTCCCCGCCCTGCGGGGTGCGGCAGGCGACACCAACGCTCACGGTCACATGGCCGAAGTCGCTTGAAGCGTGCGCGAGGTTCAACCGGTCGACAGCCAGACGAATGCCCTCCGCAACCCGCTGTGCACCCAGCGCATCCGTGTCCGGGAGCACCGCGATGAACTCCTCGCCGCCGTAGCGCCCGGCAGCGTCGGACGGTCGTTGCAGCGCCCCGCCGATCGCACCGGCCACCGCCGCGAGCGCCGCGTCGCCCGCCTGGTGTCCATGCGTGTCGTTGTATCGCTTGAACCAGTCGATATCGACAAACGCCACCGCCATCGGATGTCCCGCGCGACGCATGCGCCGCCACTCCTTGGCCAGAATCTTGTCGAGCGAGCGACGATTCGAGAGACCCGTCAGGCCGTCGGTCCGGGCCAGCAGACTCAGTTCCCGCTCGGCCCGCAAGCGCCGCCGCAGCTGGGCGGCCAGCAGCGTCGAGGTGATGACGAACCCGATGTTGAGCAGCAGAAACAATCCGCCGAATTCGATCACGCGCTTGTGCCATGGCGCGAGCGTCTCGTCGCTGGACGTCACGACGATCAGCGTCAGCGGCACATTACTCAGAAAGCGGCGCGACATCAGACTGTCGCGACCGAGAAAGCGGATGGGGTAAATCTTATGGTCATCGCGCCCGGGCGGCAGCGCTTCGTAGCGCCCGGTCTGCGCCATCGTGAGACCGATCACGCTGGCGTCGAATGGCTTGCGCATGAGAATCGCGCCGTCCTTGCCTAATAGCAAGATCACGCCGTCCCGCCCGACCTCGATGTGGTCGAACAGATGCCGGAAGTACTCGGTATCCACCGCGAGCGACACCACCCCGCCGAACGAGCCGTCCGGACGCGTGATCCGCCGACTCAACACCATCGTCGGCGCATTCGCACGAAGTCTCGACTGAAGGAAGCCGCTGACGAACAACCCCACGGACGGGTTATCGCGATGCACCTTGAAGTAATCCCGATCCGAGAAATTGAACGGGCGCGGCGACTCGCTTTCGGCATCGATGACGATGTTCCCCGCAGGATCGAGCACCACCAGCGAGCCGATGTAGCGCGACGCGCCGGCCCGCTCGAAGATCAGTTCGCGGCGCAACATGGGCGTGAGCGCTTCGACGTCGGGGCGCGCGAGCAGCTTCACGACCGCGTCGAGCGAAAGCTCGTACACATGAAAGTTGAGTTCGAGATCGCGCTCCATCACCTCGGCGATGTTGCGCTGATTGTCCGCTGCGCGCGCGAGCACCAGCAGACGCCCCTCGTAAAGCAGCGCCACGGCGACCGCCGTCAGGAGCACAGAAATCCCGACGCCGCTCCAGACAATCAGCGTCGGCGTGCGCGACACCCAGCGCACCGCCGTACTCACCGCGACCGAAATCCGTGCCTGCAACCGATGCATCGGCATCCTTGCGCGCCCTCCCAGGCAAAGGTGACACGGTTACGCCATGAAGTCGGCGGCCATATCGGCGTCGGTGCGCGCTTCGAGTCGCCCGTCGCGGCAGGCTTTGCGAAACACTTCGTAATCGCGCTCGACCTGGTCGGCATAGTCCGTCGCGTAATGGATCAGCGCTTCGCCAAGCCGGATGCCCTTGCCGACATAACCGACCAGTTCGGCAGCGCACCCGCCCGCCTTGGCATGGGCGCGAGCCAGCACCCAGCCGCACAGGCTCGCATATTCGCGGAAGCCGTCGGCACGGAACAGTTCGAACTGCGCAGAGATCTTCATGTCCCGCAGTTGACGTCCGTAAATCGACCGGCCAAACGGGCCGGAGCCCCAGCCGAGGAAGGCGTCGGATGCCGCCTGCATCAGACGCTGGCCCTCGACCACACGACGTCCGTCGTGCTTGGGCGTCACATTCCTGAAGTAACGCGAGACCACCGACTTCGATGCCTCTTTGAATTGCAGGAACAGCGGCTGGTCGTGCGTATCCATCATCATCAGCACCAGACAGCGGGTGCCGACGCTGCCGACACCTACGACCTTGAACGCCAGATCCTGCTGCGTGTAACTCTCGAGCATGCGGGCACGATCAGGCGGCAATGAGCTGAGGTAACTCTTATAGACAGGGGCGAACAGCGTGCGCCAGTCGCCCAGACCGAGCCAGTCGTCCTCCGGACCGAACAAGGTCGTCGCGCCATGGACATGGAAGACGGTGGGCGGCGTATCGCGAATCTGCCAGTGGTCGCCGACCTGCTGCGCGAACTTGGGCAGCACATTCTCATGCGTGCGGCCGGACGCACGGGCGATGCCCCGCTTCACCCCTTCGCGCACCCGGTCCGTACCAGCCATCTCCAGCATGCGCTCGAAGGTGATCTGCTCGTGCCACAGCTCGATCGTCGGCATGTGGGCGTATGTGTCCAGACGTCGCGCGTAAGCATCGACGGCCGCACGGACCATTTCCACCCCCAGAGTGTCGCCGAAGCCGAACTGCCGCGCTGCGAGCACCAGACTGGCACACAATCGTTTGAGGTCCCACTCCCACGGCCCCGGCGCCGTTTCGTCGAAATCGTTGAGATCGAAAATCAGGGTGCGCTCGGGCGTCGCAAAGCCGCCGAAGTTCGCGAGATGGCAGTCCCCGCAGATCTGCATCGTCAGACCGCTACTTGGCGTGCCCGCCAGATCGTGGGCCTGCACGATGGCGCTGCCCCGATAGAACGCGAACGGCGACGCCAGCATGCGCCCGTAGCGCAACGGCACGAGCGCCGCCACACGCCCCTCGCTGCTCACACGAAGCAGTTCGACGATGTCGCGGTCGAGGTTGCCGAGGTGGGAATGACTGCTGCGGGGTGTCTTTTCACGCAGGCGTCGTCCGGCAGCCACGCGCGCTTCGAACGGAACGGGCGGGATAGCGGGCGCCGGAGGCGACATGACGGTGGCCGACGCAGTGGGTGCGCCGGCAACCGTGGAATCTGCCGAACTTGTCTTTTTCGTCAACGACTTAACGGGCATGGCCGGCTCCTGATGCGGGCGATGGCTGAGATCCTTGCATAGATGCCGATGGCACAGTCCCATCTTCCGGCGCCTGCGCAGGGGCCGGATACCAATGCTCCGGCCGGATCGTCAGCGGCGAATGCGGTTGCTCTTCGAAATGCGGCGACATGATCTGTACGCCGTAACGGTTGAATACGTCCTGAATTCCCTCATGCAGCCCAGAGATCGCGGCAAAACGGGTCGACGGATCGCGCAACGTGGCGAAAACCTCGTACTCGACGTAGAAATCCGATAACGCGCGTTGCAGCACGTACGGGGCCGGCTGCGCGGCGACTTGCGGCGTCTGTAAGGCTGCCTCGATCAGCATGGCGTGCACCTGACGCCACGGCGTGTCGTATCCGATCGTCAGCGTCGTACTGATGGCGACGCCTCGTCCGTGACCCTTTGCCGAAAAATTGCGCACTGTCGATGCCACCACGACCGCGTTCGGAATCGTCAGCTCTTCCTGCGCCATATTGACGAGCTTCACCGACAGGGCATCGACCCCGACCACGACGCCCGTCGCATCGCCGATCGACACGAGATCGCCCTTCTTCAGCGATCGGCTGTAAATCACGATCATCCCGCTCATCAACTGATTGACGATGCCGCTCGACCCCAGCGTGACCATCAGGCCCAGCAAGACCGAGAGTCCCTTGAAGACGTCGCTCTGCGCGCCAGGCATGTACGGATAGGCGAAGGTCAGCGCCAGCCCCCACACCACCACCGACACGACACGCCGCGTGGCGCCGGCCGTCTCGGGGTGCATGCCGGGGATGGTGAGGCGTCCGTTCTGTACCGCGTCGAAGATGTTGTTGACGAGGCTTTGCAGGGCGCGCGTGAGCAGAAAGATGACGATGACGGTCAGAATGCCGGGGATAGCCCCCGCCACGCCGAGCCCGAACTTGTCGACCAGCGACCAGAGGAAATCGGACATGCGTCCCGCCATGGGCTGGCTGGCGGGAAACTGCATCAACATGAAGATCAGGTAGAGATAGGCAAGCGCCAGTGCGACGCACACGGCGCCGATCTGCACGATCTGATGGACCAGATGGAAGGCCGAGCCCGTCCAGTCGAAAGTGCGCGCCGTTCGCTTCAGGACCCGCTTCTCCACCGTAGCTTGTAGCCATGCCTCGAGCCGCGCGCGGGTGCGCCCGACCGTGATCACCAGAATCACAAGAACGACAGCCCCCAGTGCGCTGAGCGCGATGCCGCGCAGGATCGTCGGCCAATGGAGTTGCTGCCGTCTGGCGGCAAACGCGACCTGGAGGTTCTTCTGGACGTCAGCGGCCACGGCGTCGAGCGAGCGCGGGTCGCCGGGCGCGAGGTCGTCGGCAGTCAGTGCAAAGAGAATTCGGTCCTGAAGGCGGAACGCCACGCCGGAGACACCGCCGAGCGATGCATGCAATACGTCGACCGGCGAATCGAAGACGCGCCCGGACAAACTGTCGAGCACCGCCCGGGCTCGCGCTGCGCGCACGTCAGGCGTGGCGCCCCCGAGCACGCCGCGAAACGTCACGACCGGGCGATCCATGAAACGGAGCTCGGCGCCGTCTTGCGGATCGCTGGCGCTGGCTGGCGCCGCCGCAGTCTCGGCAGACTGCGTCCCGTCTACCGAGACTACGGCCCCCGACGACGGCGAGTCTTCGGATGTCGCCGCGATCACAGGCCACGCGAGCGTGACCCCGATCCCACATACCACCAGCACTTGCAACAGCCCCATGCGAATGCGCATATCACGGCTCCTGCGGGCAAGTTGGCCACCAAGATTGCACTCAGTGAGAGGAAATCCTGCGGAAATCAGGCAAAATCTAGGGCTGCTGTATTTCGCCCCTGTCGTGTCACCGATTCACACCCGGTATTACAGCCCCCGTAGGGTTGCCTCCGGCACGTTGGTACACGACGCTGACGCAGCGTTGACTTCGGTTTGCATCGGTTTCCGTCGGTCACCGCAGACGACGCTGACCGGGGCGGGTATGGACGGATTATTCACTATGGCATCGGCACTGTCGAGCATCGACGCGGATCGACCCTCATCGATCCGGGCCCCATCGATACCCGTCGAGACGACTGACGCGCAAGCGAGCCGATGCCGGAGCTCTCGGAAATATTCCACCGCAATCCTCAACTATTGGCCCGGTGTGCCGATAACCAGTTAAGCGGGACTTTTCGGTCGGTTTTTATATGTCCAGTTCGTACAGTGGTTGGCTCGTTGCGCTATCGCTAGCCGTGGCAGTCCTGGCGTCGTTTACGGCGCTCGATCTTTCCGGTCGCATCTATCTCATGACCCATCGTGGCATGCGCCACGCATGGCTCGCCGTGGGCGCGACCGCCATGGGCATCGGGATCTGGTCGATGCACTTCATCGGCATGCTCGCCCTGTCGCTGTCACCCTCGTGGTCGCCACTGGCGTCGAACGCCACGCTGCCACTGGGTTACGATCCAGCCATCACGGCGGCGTCGCTCGGCATCGCTATCGTGATTTCCTGGGCCGCGCTGTGGCTCGTGGCAAGCGAACCGTTCACCCGCTGGCGCCTGGGCTGTGCGGGCGTCCTGCTGGGACTCGGCATCGCAGCCATGCACTACTCCGGCATGGCCGCCATGAAGATGGATCCGGACATCAGTTACGATCCGGTGCTTTTCATCGCCTCGATCCTCATCGCGATTGCCGCAGCCACGGCGGCGCTCTGGATTGCCCGCACCTTGCGCGACGGCAGTCTGCGCTACGTGATGGCCAAGCGAGTGGGCGCGGCCGTCGTCATGGGACTGGCCATCACGGCGATGCACTACACCGGCATGTCCGCCGCGACCTTCTCGGCCGGCGCGGTATGCGGGGCGGCCAACGGCGTCAGTTCGTCGTGGCTGGTGACAACCGTCAGCCTCTTTACCTTCCTGATTCTGGTCACCACTCTGCTCGTCTCCCGTCTGGATGCCCGTACCAGCTTCCTGGCCAGCTCCGTCCTGCAGCTCAATACGCAGATCGCACGCATGGCGACTTATGATGCCCTGACCGATCTGCCCAACCGTCGCGCGTTGCACGACGCCGCCGCGCGCATGCTGATCAACTCGCGTCGTGATCAGCGCCGCTTCGCCGTGCTGTTCATGGACCTCGACGGCTTCAAGACCATCAATGATTCGCTTGGCCACAATGTCGGCGACGACGTGCTGCGCGCCTTTGCCAAACGACTGCGCAAGAACGTGAACGGCGACGACGTGGTGGCGCGGCTGGGCGGCGACGAATTCGTGGTGCTGCTCGGATCGCTGTCGTCGCCGGAGGTCGCGGGCCGTGTGGCGCAACGTCTGCTCGACGACATGCGCGACGGACTGAAGGTCGGCAATCAGTCGCTGCACGTGATGCCCAGCATCGGCGTGGCGCTGTTCCCGGACGACGGCGACAGCATCGATCTGCTGCTCAAGCATGCCGACACGGCCATGTACGAAGCCAAGCGTGCCGGGCGCGGCATCTTCCGCTATTTCGAGCCGCGCATGAACGCCGCCGCACAGCGCACCTGGGAGATCCAGCAGGCGCTGCACGACGCCGAGAGCGAGCAGTACTTTTCGCTGAACTTCCAGCCGAAATATCGGGGTGACACGGAGGCACTGGCCGGCGCCGAAGCACTGCTGCGCCTGTCGCATCCGACGTTCGGCGAATTGCAGCCGGCGGACTTCATCCCGGTGGCCGAGCGCACCGGCCAGATCGTGCAAATCGGTTATTGGGTCGTGCGCGAGACGTGCCGGCACATCCGGGAATGGGACGCCGCGGGACTGCCGCCGGTCAAGGTCGCGATCAATCTGTCGCCGCGTCAGATGGCGCAGTCGCTGCTGGTCGAGAACATTCTGGAGATCGTGCGCGACGCCGACATCGCCTGTTCACGGCTGATGTTCGAAATCACGGAGACGGTGGCGATGTTCGATGCGCAGCACACCATCGACGTGATCCGGGCGTTTCAGGAGCACGGCTTCGAGGTCGCCATCGACGACTTCGGCACGGGATATTCGAGTCTGGCGTACTTGCAGCGCTTTCGCGTCAAGCAACTGAAGATGGACCGCTTCTTTACCAACGGCCTCGACACGTGCGGACGTGAAGGCAGCGCCGTCGTCTCCGCGATCATCGCGCTGGCGCACTCGCTGGATATGGATGTGGTGGCCGAAGGCGTGGAAACGGCATCGCAGCGCGAAGCCCTTAAAACGCTCGACTGCGATGAACTACAAGGCTTCCTGCTGGGCAAGCCACTCACGAGCGACGCCTTCGCACGCCTGCTCGCCAACCTGCCGGGCATTCCCGGCGCGCCGGTGATGGCCTGATCGCCAGACGCCCGCGTTTCCTCTCCCGCATCACCCCGCATACAAATCATGGTTTGTTTTTTGCAAATACAAATCATGATTTGTATTTCATTGCGGCACCCTTGCGTTCCGCAAACAATTATCGAGAAACGAAAAAATTTCCAATAAAAATCAACGACTAACTGACGCTTCCTCAGAAATATCCTCAGCCTGACTTGCCGACGCGTCGTCGGCCGTCAACGACTGCGTCGCGGCAAATTCTGCGGCACGCGCAAGTCTCGCCCGCATGCTTTCGTTTGCCACCGGCCCGGCAGTCGGCACGTGACGCTTCGGGTCCAGGCGCACACCGGTCACGGCATCGACGACCACCGGTTCCACGACCTCGCCCGTCTCACGGTCCACGAGTTGAGCAGCGATGCCCTCCGGCGCGAAATGCCGGTTGCCCCAGGCCAACAACGCCCATAGCACAGGACGGAAATCGCGCCCGGCATCCGTCAGCACATATTCGAAACGCGGCGGACGGTCGCAGTACTGACGCCGCGCCAGCAAGCCTTCCTCCACCAGCGCATTCAGTCGACGTGTCAGCATGTTCGGCGCGATGTCCAGCCGACGCTGAAAGTCGTCGAAGCGCGTGGTGCCGTATCCGGCTTCGCGCAAGATCAGAATGCTCCACCATTCGCCCACACGCTCAAGGCTACGGGCGATGGGGCATTGCATATCGCGGAATGTCTTTCGGTGCATGAGGTTTCCTCCGTTCCGGGATGCCATGAACGACAAACCCTGCCTATTACCATGCAAGTGAGCATAAGCGCGTCGACACCGACGAGCAAGCCGGTCGGTGTCGATATCGCCATGGATCGCCCCGGATTCCGAAGCCGCGCGTTACATCCGATGAATAGGCACTTTAAAAATCAATAGCTTACCCATCAATTACAATGTCATTTCTTTGAAGTGAATTCCACTGCCACTCCCTCAATGTGCGTCTGCGCTAGGCGCTTTCGGCGGTGCAACCTTTCGCATGAGCGGCACCATCAACGTCACACCAAGGAAAATCAGTCCCAGCCCGGCGAAGATGTCACCGAACGTGATGGTCTGCGCCTCGCGTAGCGTCAACAGCCAGAGCCGACGGAGCGCCGCCGTCTGCGCGTCGACAACGTCGAGCCCCGCCGCACTCATCCGCGCCCCTACCCCGGCCAGCCATTGACCCACGGCCGGGTTGCCCACCCCCATGTTTTCCGCCAGGCGGAAGAAATGCAGGTTCGTGCGATCGTTGAGCACAGTGGTACAGACGGCAATGCCGATCGCGCCGCCCAGATTTCGCATCAGATTGAACAGTCCCGACGCCAGACGCAGCCGCGCAGGCGGCAGACTACCCAACGTCAATGTCACGATCGGCGCCACCGCGAACTGTTGCGCCGCGCCGCGCAACGCCTGCGGCAGCATCAGTTGAGCCGTCCCCCAATCGTGCGTGATCGGTGCAAACTGCCACATCGACAGCCCGAATCCACCGATACCGACCATCATCAGAATGCGCAGATCGACACGGTTGGCGAGCATCGTATAGACCGGGATCGACAGCAACTGGAAAATGCCCGTCGAGAAAACGGCCATCCCGATTTCAAACGCCGAGAACCCGCGCACCCGCCCAAGGAACAACGGCGTGAGGTAAATCGTCGCGAAAATCCCGATCCCCGTGGCGAACGAGAAGAAGCACCCAAGCGCGAAGTTTCGCTGCTTGAGGGCGCGCAAGTCGACGATGGGTTGCGCGTACACCAGACTGCGCCAGATGAACGCCACGCCGCACAGCCCGGCCAGCCAGGCAGTCGTACGAATCGTATCGTCACCGAACCAGTCCCAGCGCGGCCCTTCTTCCAACGTGTATTCCAGACACCCTAAACTCACCGCCATCAACGCCATGCCGAGATAATCGGCCCCGCGCAGCAACGAAAAGTCCGGACGGTCGATGCGCACCATCAGCGGCACGGTCACCGTCACGAAGATGCCGGGCACGATGTTGATGAAGAACAGCCAGTGCCACGAATAGTTATCGGTGATCCAGCCGCCGATGGTCGGGCCCAGCGTTGGCGCGAGCGACGAGAGTCCACCGATCACCGCCGCCGCCACGACACGTTGCGGGCCACTGAAGAACGCAAACGCCGTGGTGAAAACGAGCGGAATCATCGAGCCGCCGAGAAACCCCTGCAACGCGCGGAACGCGATCATGCTCTGGATGTTCCACGCAGCACCGCACAGCAGACTGGCCAGCGTGAACCCGGCCGCAGAGGCGGCGAAGATCCAGCGCGTCGACATCACGCGCGAGAGCCAGCCCGAGAGCGGGATCACGATGATCTCGGCGATCAGGTAGCTCGTCTGCACCCACGCGGTCTCGTCAGCACCGGCGGACAGGCCACCACCGATATCGCGAAGCGACGCCGACACGATCTGAATGTCGAGCAGCGCAATGAACATACCGACGACCATCGTCGCGAACGCGATCACCTTGGCCGGCGTGGACATCGAATCCGCCGAGAAGCCCCCGCCGGTCGGCGGCGGCGCAACGCTCCGGCGTTCGTCGTTCGCGGAGTGCGCAGACTTCGCGCCGGCCTCGCCTTGCCCGCCGGCGGGGAACGGTTGTGCCGGTTGCGCCGCTCCGGCTTGTGCGGCGCTCATCTTGCTGCCACCTTGGCTGGGGACGGCGTGCCCGGCTTGCCGCCGTCGACGTTACCGTCACCCCGCGCATCGATCTCCGCCGTCACCGAAAGACCGGGGCGCAGCGTGCCCAGGCGACCGTCCGCCTCATCGAGCAGCACCCGTACCGGCACACGCTGGACGATCTTGGTGAAGTTGCCCGTCGCATTCTCCGGCGGCAGCACACTGAACTGTGCCCCCGTCGCCGGCGCCAGACTCGCGACCCGGCCATGGAAGACCCGGCCCGGCAGCACATCGGCCTCGATCTTCACGGGCATACCCGGGCGCAGGTGCGCGACCTGCCCTTCCTTGAAGTTCGCGTCGACCCACAACCCATGTGCCGGCACGACCGCGAGCAATTGCGTTCCCGCCTGCGCATAAGCGCCGGCGCGTGCGCGTCGATTGCCGACGGTGCCGTCGACCGGAGCGCGCAGCACCGTATATTCGAGATTGAGTTTGGCGATGTCACGCTCCGCGACCGCCTGTGCCAGCGCCGCCTGCGCCTGCTGCTTCTGCGTGGCAATCACATCCAGTTGGCGCTCGGCAGCGACCGCACCGGCTTCAGCCCGCTCACGATTCGCTGCGATCTGCTTGTAATCGGCATCCGCCTTCTGGGCGCTTTGCACCGACACCGCCGATTTCGCGACGAGATCCTGATAACGCACCTGATCGTCATGCGCACGTCGGGCATCGGCCGTCACGGCCACGACACTCGCCCGGGCCTGCGCGATGACCGCCGTCTGCAATTTGGCGGTGGCGTCCAGATTCGCCAGTAGCGCCTGCTGCGCAGCAACGGCACCCTCCGCCTTCGCCAGTGCTGCGCGGTAATCACGATCGTCCAGCCGGACGAGCACGTCGCCAGCGTGCACCGCCTGATTGTCCGTCACCAACACCTGCGCGATGTAGCCCGGCACCTTCGGCCCCAGCACAGTGACGTCGCCGCCGACATAGGCATCGTCCGTCGACTCGAAATACCGCGCCGTCGTCCACCAGTAAGTCCCGTAACCCAGCGCGGCAATCGCCGCAACGACCAACGCGCCGCGCAAGGCAAGACCGCGCGGGAATCCACCACGCTTGGGAGGGCCGCCCGACTGGCTGGCGTTCTGGGCGGGAGTGCTCGGGGATGTCATGGATGGATCCTTCTTCGCTCTGAGGGTGAAAACAGGGAATGTCGAAACTCGCAACACGGGGGTTGCTTTCATAATGGAAGTGAGTATAGAGTTGCAACTATCATCTTGCAAGTAACTCGTTAAATTCCATGAACGCAATCTCGCTGACGATCCCCGGCACGACCTCCCCGATCCTGCGCAATGCCTTGCTGGCATTGACTGTCAGTGCGCTGGCAGGCTGCGCCGTCGGGCCCGATTACGTCGCCCCGAAGGCCGATTTGCCCGCTCATTTCGAAGGCGGCGCTCTGTTGTCGCAGCGCGACGCCGGTCGCGCGACGGCGGACAAACCGCTTTCACTGGATACGTGGTGGACGAGTTTTCACGACCCCGTACTGACGGGCATCGTCGAGCAGGCGCTCGCGCAGAATCTGGATTTGCAGGCCGCGATGGCCCGTGTCGCGCAGGCCCGGGCACAAGCCCGCGAGGCCGGGGCGCAACGATTGCCGTCTGTCACCCTCGACGGCAGCGTCACGCGCGAGCATCAGTCGCTGGAGGGCCCGCTCGGCGTGGTGGCGCGAAACATCCCCGGCTATAACCGCAATATGACGATCTACGACATTGGCGCGGGCGCCAGTTGGGAACTGGATCTGTTCGGTGGTCTGCAACGCTCGGCACAAGCCGCCGGGGCCTTGGCGCAGGCGGCGCAAGCGCAGCGCGATGGCGTTCGTGTGAGCATCGTGGCCGAAGCGGCCGACGCCTATTTTCGCGTGCGAGCGGCGCAACGGCGTCTGGCCATCGCGCAGGATCAGATCGACACCGATGCCCGGCTGATGGAAATCGTGCGCCTGCGCCTGAAGGACGGACTGGCGACGGCCCGGGAACTGGCGCAATCCGAGGCGCTGCTGGCTCAGGCACGGACGACGTTGCCGCCCTTGCGCATCGAACGAGAGACGCAGTTGAACCGGCTGGACGTGCTGATGGGTGCAGCGCCGGGCACCTACGCCCGCCGCATGAGCCTCAATACACAGGATGACGATCTGAAGGCACGCCCGCTGACGATCCCCGCCATCGGCGACGCCAGCGCACCCGCCGATCTACTGCGCCGCCGCCCGGACGTCATTGCCGCCGAGCGGAAACTGGCGGCATCGAACGAACGCATCGGGGCGTCGCTAGCCGAGTACTACCCGAAGCTGTCGCTGTCAGGCATGCTCGGCTTCGACACACTGGCCGGCGGACGCGTACCGAGCGTAGCCACCTTCCAGCCGCTCGCCACACTCGGTCTGCGTTGGCGTCTGTTCGATTTCGGACGCATCGACGCCGAAGTGGAACAGGCGCGAGGCGCGAATGCACAAGCGTTAGCGGAATATCGCCTGTCGATGCTGCATGCAACGGAAGATGTGGAGAACGCCATCGTCACACTGGTGGAACTGGAACAGCAACGCAAGGATCTGGCGAGCGCGGTCGACGCACAAACGCGTGCGCGCGACAGCGCTCAGGAAGCCTATACCGGCGGGACCGTCAGCTTGTATGAAGTGCTCGATGCGGACCGCCAGTTGCTGGCGGTGCGTGATGCCGATGCCCGCGCACAGGCCGATAACGCCCGCGCAGCCGTGGCAACGTTCCGGGCACTTGGCGGCGGCTGGGAATCTGACACGCCGGCGCTGGCGCAAACCTCCAGCAAGTAACCCTTGAGGCGTCGGCCGAGGCGCTCGTCCTCGGTCAACCGAAAGCGGCGGACGAACGCTATCAGGCTCGACGCCCGCGTCGCAGCACCGATGCTGACGGCGTAACGCCACTACTGACCCGACGCTTCGGCCCCGACGGCACGCTACGCCCCGCAGAGGCCGTCGATGCAGGCGGTGCCGACAGCATCGACTGATACGTCGCCGTCAACGTTTCCTGCGCGCTAACCTGCTCACGCAATCGCGCGACCACAACGTCCTGCAACGCCTTGGCCGAACGCATTTCATGTTGCGCTTCGGTCATGGCAGCGAGCGCTGCTTCGGTTTCCTGCAACTGCCGCTGCGACTGCTTGCGTTCCTGCTGCAACGATTTGATGGACTCTCGTGCGGCGTCCAATTCCAGCATCAGCCGACGCTCGTTCGCGTCCGCACGTTCGGCGAGTCTGCTACGCTCGGCGTCCCACTCGGCACGATGCGCTGCGTGTTCGTCCTGCAATGCTTGCGTAGCATCGCGGGCGGCGGAAAGCGCCTGACGCGACGTAACCGCATCCGCCTGGGCATCGATCAACAAGGCTTCGGCACGCCGGGCCTGCGCTTGCGCCTCATCCCTCGCCTGACGCGCATCAGCCGCCGCCGTTTCCGCCGAAGCAATCCGCTCGTGCAAAACAGCGCGCGCCTGCTCCAGCGCCTCGCGGTCAGCGACCAGCTCGGCTTCACGAGCATCCAGCACGGCACGTCGGGCCGCGGCCTCTTCAGCAAGCGCCGCCCGGCCTTCCTCCAGCGCCAACGTCCACAAGCCCAGCGCCGCGCGCGCCAACGATTCCGGCATCTCGATACCTTCCGGCACACCGGCAACGCCGTCTCCCGCGCCCTGCAGGCGCGCTCCCAATCCCGCAAACCAGGCATCCAGATACGGACTGACCGTATTCGGCGAGCCTCGCCCCAATTGCTGACGAATACGCTCGATGGTCGGGCGCTGGCCCGCCATCAACAACGTGTCGGCGGCCGTCCAGACGTCGTGCTCCGAAATACCTCGGCCACCTTGCCGGGGCGATGGCGTGGGCGTGACGGATTTCGAGGTTTGAGACGTAGTCATCGCGAAGGACTCCCTGAATTCGGTGGCATTGCCAAATAACCCACGATAATGCAAGATTATCGTAACCTATTTATCACATACGTTATATTTACTACATATTACATAGTAAATCATATGTTCGGTAAGAAAATTACATCTCACGCCCCTACGGCATCCGAATCCCGCGTTGGCGCCGTCGTGAAAAAGCCGTCTGGCAAGGGTCTGCCCGCGCTACTGAACCCCGCAACGCTCGACGCCGATGCGCGTGAAGCCGCACAGGCGCTTGCCCGCGAAGGTGACTCGGTCAATACGCGTCAGAGTTATCAATCGGCCATGCGCTACTGGATGGGCTGGTACCGCCTGCGCTATGGCGAAGCGCTCGTCGCGCCCTTGCCGCCCGCAGCGATCGTGCAATTCGTGGTCGATCATGCGCAGCGCCAGGGCAAGCACGGCCTGACGACCGAAATGCCGGATGCCCTCGATGCCGCGCTGGTCGCGCAGGGTCTCAAAGCCCGGCTGGGGCCACCAGCGCTCGCCACGCTGCTGCACCGGATCAGCGTCATCGCCAAGCTGCATACGTCGCGAGACCTGCCGAATCCCTGCGCAGAGCCCGCCGTGCGCGAACTGCTCGCGAAAACGCGTCGCGCTTATGCAAAACGTGGCGTACGCACCGCCAAGAAAGACGCCCTCACGCGCGAGCCGCTGCGAGCACTGCTGGCGACCTGCGACGACTCACTGCGAGGCAAGCGCGACCGGGCGTTGTTGCTGTTCGCGTGGGCCAGCGGGGGGCGACGCCGTTCGGAAGTCGTGCGCGCGACGTGCGAGAACGTGCGGCGCAGCGGGCCGGAACATTACGTCTACACGCTGACATGGTCGAAAACGAATCAGCAGGGGGCGGATCTCCCTGAAAACGAGAAGCCGGTCACGGGCGTCGCCGCCACAGCCCTCACCGACTGGCTCTCGGCCTCCGGCATCGAAACCGGCCCGATCTTCCGCCGTGTCAGGCGTGGCGGGCACCTCGGCGAACCACTCTCCGAGGCGGCCGTACGAGACATCGTTCGAGACCGATGTGCGCTCGCCGGCCTGGAGGGCGATTTCTCCGCACACTCATTGCGCGCCGGCTTCGTGACCGAGGCCGCGCTCGCGCAAGTCCCGCTCGCGGAAACGATGACGATGACCGGGCACACCAGCGTCGCGACCGTTATCGGTTACTTCCGTCGGGCGGACATGCAACGCTCGCGTGCCGCCGACCTGATGGGCAGAGACGACGAAGCGGACGACGGCCAGCGTCACGGACAAGGCTCGTCCGAATGAACCGAAGCCCATGACGATGCCGGGGTGTCTGGCATAAAGATGCATTTCAGTGGTATCTTTTGTCGCGCCGGGCGTATGCCATAGTGAACATACCGCCTGCTGTGACTGCCGTTGTTCCCCCCATTGAACACTCATAGGTGCAGATCGTCATGCCTAGCTCCAACGCTTCCCAATCCCGCAATCGCGCGCTGATCGAACGACTGGGTCTGCTGACTCCGATCATTCAGGCGCCGATGGCCGGCACCTCCACACCGGCGCTGGCTGCCGCCGTCTCCAACGCCGGCGGGCTAGGCTCGGTCGGCGTCGCGGCCGTCAGTGCCGACGCCGCCCGCAAAGTCATTCACGAGACGCGCGCCCTCACGCGCAAGCCGTTCAACGTCAACGTCTTCTGCCACGCGCCTGCCAAACTCGATACCGCACGCGACGCTGCCTGGCTCGCGTACCTCGCGCCGGAATTCGCCCGCTTTGAGGCCACGCCGCCCGCAACGCTGAGCGAGATTTACAAGAGCTTCGTGGCAGACGACGCGATGTACACAATGCTGCTGGAGGAGCGGCCTGACGTCGTCAGCTTCCACTTCGGGCTGCCGTCGCAAGACAAGATCGACGCGCTGCACGCCGCAGGCATCACCCTGTTCGCGACGGCGACGAATCTGGCCGAAGCCAAAGCCATTGAAGCGGCCGGGATCGACGCCATCGTCGCGCAGGGCTATGAAGCCGGCGGGCATCGCGGACGCTTCGAGGATCTCGGCGACCGCGTACCCACGGACGACGAACAACTCGGCACCCTGGCGCTCGTGCGCCTGATCGTCACGCACACGTCGGTACCGGTCATCGCCGCCGGCGGGATCATGGACGGGGCAGGCATTGCCGCAGTGCTGGCGCTCGGCGCTCAGGCCGCACAACTCGGCACGGCATTCGTCGCGTGCCCGGAGTCCTCAGCCGACGCCGCGTACCGTGAACGTCTCACCGGCCCGAACCCGCCGCGCACAGCGTTGATTCGCGCCATTTCCGGGCGCCCCGCACGCGGCTTCGTCAATCGTCTTTACGCCATCGAGCAAACGGCGGAGCGCCCCGACCTGCCCGCCTACCCCGTCACCTACGACGCCGGCAAGGCCCTCAACGCCGCTGCAAAAGCCAAGGGCAACAGCGACTACGCCGCGCAATGGGCCGGTCAGGCGGCACCGCTGGCACGTGCGTTGCCGGCCGCTGAACTCGTCGGCGTGCTACGCGCCGAATTGCACGAGACGTTCGACGCCCTGCGCGAACTCGCTACAACCTTCTGAGCGAGGCGACCTCATGACTGCTCGCATCACGCAACGTCTGGGCATGTCCACGCCGATCGTGCAGGCACCGATGGCCGTGGCCTCGACACCGGCACTGGTCGCCGCAGTGTCCAACGCGGGCGGGCTCGGCTCGCTCGCCGTCGGCAACATGGACGCTGCCGCCGCCCGCAACGTCATCCGGCAAACGCGCGCGCTGACCTCCCGTCCCTTCAACGTCAACGTCTTTACCCACGTGCCAGCCAGTGCCGATGCTGCACGTGAGGCCGCCTGGCTCGACTATCTCGCGCCGGAGTTCGCACGCTTCGAGGCCACGCCACCCGCCGCCTTGCGCGAGATCTACCTGAGCTTCGTCGAGGACGTGGCGATGTACGAGATGTTTCTCGAGGAGCGCCCGGCCGTCGTCAGCTTTCATTTCGGCTTGCCGCAACAGGCGTGGATCGATGCGCTGAAGGCTGCCGGGATCGTGCTCTTCGCCTCGGCGACGAATGAAGCCGAGGCCGAGGCCATCGAAGCCGCCGGGATCGACGCGATCGTCGCGCAAGGCTGGGAAGCCGGCGGTCATCGCGGACGCTTTAACGACGAAGGCGACCGCCAACCGAGCGAAGACGAACAGCTTGGCACCTTCGCGCTCGTGCGTCGGCTGGCCGCGCGCACCTCGCTGCCGATCATTGCGGCAGGCGGCATCATGGACGGCGCAGGTATCGCCGCCGTGCTCGCTCTCGGCGCGCAGGCGGCACAAATGGGCACCGCGTTCGTCACCTGCCCGGAGTCCGGCGCGGACGCTGCCTACCGCGACACGTTGCTCAGCGGGCAGCCACCTCGCACGGCGCTCATCCGCGCCATCTCGGGGCGTCCCGCACGCGGACTCGCCAATCGTTTCTGGGCCTTGGAACAAGTCGCGGACAGGCCGGCGATCCCCGACTATCCCATCACCTACGACGCGGGCAAGTCACTGAACGCCGCCGCGAAGGCACACAAGGACAGCGGCTATGCGGCACAATGGGCCGGTCAGGCGGCACCGCTGGCGCGCGCCCTGCCGGCAGCGCAGTTGATCGACGTCCTGACACAGGAGACGCGCGAGGCCATTCAGCACGCGATTGCCGATACCTTTGACGCGGCATCGTAGCCACTCGCGCTTGCCATGACCGGGGCAGCGAATGACGTCTGCCCCCGTCGCCCCATCCGCTTCGGAGACTTCAAGGCATGTTCAAGGCCATCTTGTTGACGCAGTCCGACGGCGCCACGCACGCCGCCGTGACCGAATTGCCGGACGATGCACTGCCCGCCGACGGCGATGTTCTCGTCGCCGTCGACTACTCCACCATCAATTACAAGGACGGCCTCGCCATCACCGGCAAGGTCCCGGTCGTGCGCTCGTGGCCGATGGTCGCCGGTATCGACGGCGCGGGCACCGTGCTCGAATCGTCTCACCCCGCGTGGCGCAAGGGCGACCGCGTAGTGCTCAACGGTTACGGTGTCGGCGAGACTCACTGGGGGTGCCTCGCCCAGAAAGCGCGCCTGCGCGGCGACTGGCTCGTGCGCCTGCCGGAACGTTTCTCGCCGCGCGACGCCATGATCATCGGCACCGCCGGTTACACCGCCATGCTCTCGGTGATGGCACTGGAGCGCAGCGGCGTGATGCCGCACCATGGCGACGTGCTCGTCACCGGCGCCTCTGGCGGCGTCGGCTCGGTGGCCATCGGGTTGCTCAGTTCGCTCGGTTATCGCGTGGTGGCGTCAACGGGCAAGCTGCATGAGGCGGAGTATCTGGAAGCGCTGGGTGCGGCGGAGATCATCGACCGCAGCCTGTTGTCGGCCCCGGGCAAGCCGCTGCAAAAGGAACGTTGGGCAGCGGTCGTCGATTCGGTCGGCTCGCACACGCTCGTCAATGCGATTGCGCAGTTGCGATACGGCGGCGTGGCAACGGCCTGCGGTCTCGCCCAGGGCATGGACTTTCCGGCGAACATGGCGCCGTTCATTCTGCGCGGCGTGACGTTGCACGGCATCGATAGCGTAATGGCGCCGCGCGAATTGCGTGAGGAAGCCTGGCAGCGGCTCGCGCGCGATCTGGAACCGCAGAAGCTCGGAGGCATCTCGCACGATGTGGGCCTGACAGATGCCATCGGTATCGGCCAGCGCATCGTGAGAGGCGAGATTCATGGGCGCGTCGTGGTGGATGTGAACCGCTGACGCGTCACCTGTCACTCGGCGAACGCGCCACGAAAGCACAAAGGGCAGCCGAATGGCTGCCCTTTGTGCTTCATCGGACACTCACAGAGATCGCGCAGGATCTCAGTGACTGCCGCCCAGATACGCCGCACGCACCTTGTCGTCGTTACGCAGGCTTTCCGCCGGACCGTGCACGGAAATGCTGCCGTTCTCAAGCACGTAGCCATAGTCGGCCACCGCCAGCGCCGCAGCGGCGAACTGCTCAACGAGCAGCATCGTGACGCCTTCGGCCTTCAGGTTGCTGATGATGCGGAAAACCTCGTCGACCAGAATCGGCGCCAGCCCCATCGACGGCTCGTCGAGCAGCACGATGTCAGGACGCAGCATGACTGCACGCGCCATCGCCAGCATTTGCTGCTCGCCGCCGGAGAGCGTGCCGGCCAACTGGTTGCGCCGCTCCTTCAGGCGCGGAAACAGGTCCATCGCGCGGTCCAGATCGGCTGCCACATCGCCGCGTGGGCGGCTCCCCGTCAGACGAGGAAACGCGCCCAGACGCAGATTGTCCGTCACCGACATGGTGGCGAACACGCGGCGTCCTTCCGGCGAATGCGCCAGACCCAGTTTCGCGATGCGATGCGAATCGAGCCCGTCGATGCGCTTTTCGCCGAGCGTGATTTCACCGGAGGTCGGCTTGATCATGCCGGACACGGCACGCATGGTGGTCGTCTTGCCCGCACCGTTCGAGCCGATGAGCGTGACGACCTGACCGCCCGGCACGTCGATATCGATGCCGTGCAGCACCTGCACCTTGCCGTAGCCGGCTTGCAGATTACGAATGGAAAGCATAGGGGTTCCGTTGGTTCGTCTGTCCGTCGTGTGGCGTCAGTGCGTGGTCGATGAACCGCCCAGATACGCCTCGATCACCTTTTCGTCGGCCTGAATCTGCGCGGGCAGGCCTTCGGCAATCTTCTGCCCGAAGTCCAGCACCGACACCGTCTGGCAGGTGCTCATCACCACGTCCATGTGGTGCTCGATCAGAATCACCGTAATGCCGTGATCGCGAATCTTGCGGATGATGGCGAGCAGTTCGCGAATGTCCGGTGCCGTGAGACCGGCAGCCGGCTCGTCGAGCAGCAACAGACGCGGATCGAGCGCCAGCGCGCGGGCAATTTCGAGCAGACGCTGCTTGCCGTACGGCAGGTTGCGCGCCTCCTCGTCGGCGAGCGACGCCAGCCCCACGAATTCCAGCAGTCGCATCGCACGGGCGCGCGCGCCGTCTTCTTCACGCTTGTATCGCGGCAGACGCAGGGAGACGTCGAACAGCGTCGAGCCGAACGTGTGATGCAAACCGACCAACACGTTCTCCAGCGCCGTCATTTCCCCAAAGAGCTGCACGTTCTGGAACGTTCGCGCCACGCCCGAGAGCGCAATGTCGGACGACGTACGCCCGGCCAGCGACTGTCCGGCGAACTCGATCGTGCCGGCGGTCGGCACATAGATGCCGGTGAGCACGTTCATCATCGTGCTCTTGCCCGAACCGTTCGGGCCGATCAGGCCGTGAATCGTGCCACGCTTGACCGTCAGATTCACCTGATTGAGCGCCTTCAGGCCGTCGAACTGCATCAGCAACTGACGCACCTTGAGCAACTCGTCCGGCCCCGCAGCGGCGGCAGCCAGCACCGGATCGCTGCTACCGGCGGCCGATTCATCCACTTGCGTGGCCGAGACCGTATGCGCGCGGCGACGGTTCAGCACGCGCGAGCGCAGAAAGCCGATGATGCCGTCCGGCAGGTAGTACACGACGAAAAGGATCATCAGACCGAAGATCGTCAGACGCCAGTCGGTGATGCTGTCGCGCCACCAGGTCACCCCGGCGAGTGCGACCGTGCCGATGACGGGCACTGCCGCTTTTGCGAGCGTGGTCCGTGCGCGCGCCACCGCCGTGACAGCCGCGATGGTCGTGACCACGGCAATCAGCGAGGCCACGATACGGAAGATGTTGATGTCGTCGAGCAACTGCGGCAGCAACACGATGATCGCCGCGCCCAGCAACGAGCCGCTGCGTGTCTTGCGTCCGCCCATGATCACGGCGAGCAGGAACAGAATCGTGAGCTCGAAGTTGTACGTGTTCGGCGAGATGTACTGCTCCGAGTAAGCATAGAGGCTGCCCGCGAGTCCCGCGAACCCTGCGCTGATCACGAACGCATACACCTTGTAGCGATACACCGAAACGCCCATACAGTCCGACGCCACCGGCGAATCGCGCAAGGCTTCGAACGCGCGGCCGAGGTGCGACTTCAGAATGCGGTGGGCAACGAGCATGCTCAGCAACAGCAGCACGGCCACGATCCAGTAGTACTCGGTCTCATCGATCGGATGACCACCGATGACCGGCTTCGTGAGCTTGATGCCCAACGGCCCGGACGTCAGAAAATCCATCTCGTTGATGAGAATCTGGATGATGGTGCCGAACGCCAGCGTGACCATCGCCAGATACGGGCCGATCACGCGCAGCGCGGGCAACGCCAGCACTGCACCGAAGGCAGCCGTCACCAGAATGGCGGCCGGGAGCGCCAGCCAGAGCGAGAGGCCGAGCTTGGCGAAAAACACACCCGCGACATAGGCGCCGATGCCGAACAGGCCAGCGTGGCCGAGCGACACCTGCCCCGTGTAACCCACGACGATATCCAGCCCGAAGAGCAGGATCGCGTAGATCATGATCGTCTCGATCATGTGGATGTAATACGGATTGCCGACGGCGAGAGGAAAGCCGAACAGCGCGACGATGCCGAGCACGGCGGCAAGCTTCGTCGTGACGCGCAGGCCGCCGAGATCGCCGGCCCCACGTGCAGAGGAGGTCTGTGCGGTCATGGTTACACCTTCTTGATGGCGGTCTTGCCGAACAGGCCTGCCGGCTTCACGACCAGCACGAGCAGCAGCAAAACGAGACCCGGCACGTCTTTGTAGCCGGTCGAGATGTAGAACGCAGTCGTGGTCTCGGCGACACCGAGGATCACACCGCCCACGAGCACGCCCATACCGCTCGAAAGACCGCCGATGATCGCCACGGCGAATGCCTTCAGGCCGAGCACGGCGCCCATCGTGGCACCCGTGAGCGTGAGCGGCGCCACGAGCACGCCCGCAAAGGCGGCGGCCATCGACGACAACGCGTACGAGAACGTAATCACCAGACTGGTGTTGATGCCCATGAGTCCTGCGGCGTCGCGGTCGTTCGCGGTCGCGACCACGGCCTTGCCGTAGATCGAACGCCGGTTGAAGAACTCCACGGCGGCCATCATGAGCAATGCGCCCACGACGACGAGCAGTTCCATCGGCAGCACGTTCGCGCCCAGCAGGCTGATCGGCGCCTCGGGCAACGGCGACGGAAACTTGAGGTCATCGCGACCCCACACGTTTTCCGCGACGTTCTTGAAGATGATGCCCAGCGCAATGGTGGACATGATCCAGCCAAATTCCGACTTGATGCGTAACGCAGGTTTCACGCCGATGCGCTCGACGAGTGCGCCTTGGACAAGGCCGAACAGGCAGACGATGGGAATCATCAGCCAATAATTCAGACCGAGGGTGTCGACCAGCGTCAGGCCGACCAGTGCGCCAAGCATCAGCGCTTCGCCCTGGCCAAAGTTCAGGGTGCCGGACGTCGCGAACGTCAGTTGGTAACCGAAGGCGATCACGGCGTAGATCATCCCCAGCGCGATACCGCTGTAGATGAGTTGAATCAGGATGGTCATGCGGTCCTCTCTCGCGAGTGCGAGCCTACGAGCGATGCTCGGGAGGCATTCGATGCGTGCGCCGCACGCCGGTCCCGAGTGCCGGCGGCGGGCAACGGTGGTGTGAAGACAGCGCGCGAGCCCCGTCCCGACACCCCCTTGTCAGGGGCCCGGAGCGAAGGCGACGCGCGCCGTCGTTCACCCGTCATGGCTGCAAGATGCAGCGCCGGGAGGGGATGCGACTTATTTCGCCGCTTTTTCGCGGACCTTGCTGCCCGCCTTCAGATCGGTGTCGTAGGCGTACACGACACGGCCGCCCTTCACTTCACCGAACACCGGAATGTTGGCGGTGATGGCGTCGTGATCGTCATGCGTGAACGGACGATCGTAGGTCGTGACCACGCCTTCCACCGGCGCCTTCAGGTCTTCGAGCGCTGCACGCACCTTCGGGCCGTCCGTGCTGCCTGCCTGCTTGATCGCAGCCGCCAGCAGGTAGATCGAGTCGTAGCCTTGCGCTGCCGAGACCGCCGAATCGATGCGGTTGTTCTTCGGCTTGAACATGGCCAGATAGCCGTCGATGAAGGCCTTGCGCTTCGGCGTATTCGGTTCCTGAATGAACGTCTGCGGCATACGTGCGCCTTCGCCGTTCGCTCCCGAGTTGTCGATGTAGTTCGCCATGGCGAGCGTCCAGCTACCGACGAGCGGCACCTTCCAGCCGATCTTGGCCATGCCGTTGGCGATCTGCGCCAGTTCCGGTCCGATGCCGTACGTGAGGATCACGTCGGCGCCGGCCTGCTTGGCCTTGAGCAACTGGGCCGTCATGTCGACGTCCTTAATGTTGAACTTCTCGACGGCGACCGGCGTAATGCCCTTGGCTTTGAGCGCTTTTTCCAGATCTTCACGTCCGAGCTGACCGTAGTTGGTCGAGTCGGCCAGAATCGCAGGTTTCTTGAAACCGCGACGCGTGATGGCTTCTTCCACGATCATCGGCGCCTGGATGCTGTCCTTGGCCGAGTTGCGGAAGACGTAGTTGTCCGGGTACTGAGGCGGCTTGAACTGGTCGGTAATCACCGTGCCCGTCGCCACGTTGTTGAACACCGGAATTTTGGCATCCTGATAAAAACGCTGCGAAGCGAGCGCCACACCGGTGTTGATGTAACCGACGGTGGCCACCACCTTTTCCTTGTTGATCAGTTCCTGCGCGACCTGCACGCCGCGCTCGTTCTTGGCTTCTTCGTCGCGCTCGACCAACTGGATCTGACGGCCGAGCACGCCGCCCGACTTGTTGATTTCCGCAGCGGCCAGACGCACGCCGTCACGCATGGATACGCCCATCGACGACGAGCCGCCGGTGAACGGGCCCGACACGCCGATCTTGATCGGGTCGGCCGCAATGGCCATCGAGGCGGACAAGGCGAACGCGACAGCGCCGGCCATGAGCTTGAATCGGAATTGCATAAAGGTCTCCTTCGGTGCGATGCGTTTCGATATGACGCTTTTCTGCTGCGGTTTTCTGCTGCGACTTTCCTTGGTGTCGCAGGCCCTGCCGTGGATGCGCGATTCACGGGTGTTGCCCCCCCTCGCACCGCCCCGGTCCTTGTAATTCGTGTCAGGGCGATACCGTCAAGCACGCTTCGAACGACCAACCTAGCGCGCCGATTATGTGATCGCTGAGTTTCGCCCGCAAAGGCGGGAATACCCCTACGGGGACGCGGGTTTGCGCCCCGTTAGCACCTATTGGCGCGGGTTTCCAAGGAGTTTGAGGGCACGCGCCCTTGTACGGCGCGTGTCCGGAGAACGGCACGGAGTGCCAAAGAGTTCGACTCGATCGACGGGTCGTAAGGGAGTTGTAAGCGAAAGCGATTATTCGCCCGGCGCGACGACCTCGCGGGTGCCGTTTCGCCCCATCGGCGTGACGAGTCCGGCCGCTTCCATCTGCTCGATGAGACGTGCGGCACGGTTGTAACCGATGCGCAATTGCCGTTGCACGGCGGAAATCGACGCGCGTCGCGAGTTCAACACGAATGCAGCGGCCTCGTCGTACAGCGGATCTGCTTCGGCGTCGCCGGCAGAATCGCCGAACAGATCGGCCGTCGCGGCATCCGAAGGATCGCCCGCGAGAATGGCCTCGTCGTAGTCCGGTTCGCCGTACTGCTGCCAGTGCTGCACGACACGATGCACCTCGTCGTCGGCCACGAAAGCCCCGTGCACGCGCTGCGGATACCCGGTGCCCGGCGGCAGGAACAGCATGTCACCCTGCCCCAGCAGCGACTCCGCGCCCATCTGGTCGAGAATCGTGCGCGAGTCGATTTTGGACGACACCTGAAACGCGACGCGGGTGGGAATGTTCGCCTTGATGAGACCGGTGATGACGTCGACGGACGGACGCTGCGTGGCCAGAATCAGGTGAATACCCGCGGCACGGGCCTTCTGTGCGAGACGTGCAATCAGTTCTTCGATCTTCTTGCCGGCCACCATCATGAGATCGGCCAACTCGTCGATCACCACGACGATGAACGGCAGGCGGTCCAGCGGCTCCGGCGCGTCCGGGGTGAGCGAGAACGGGTTGCTCACCTTCTCGCCCGCCGCACGCGCCGCGTCGATTTTCTCGTTGTAACCGGCCAGATTGCGCACGCCGAGCGCGGACATCAGGCGGTAACGCTTTTCCATCTCACCGACGCACCAGTTCAGTGCGTGTGCGGCCTGCTTCATGTCGGTCACGACCGGTGCGAGCAGATGCGGAATGCCGCCATAGACGGACAGTTCGAGCATCTTCGGATCGATCATGATGAGGCGCACGTCGTCCGGCGTCGCCTTGTAAAGCAGCGACAGGATCATGGCGTTCACCGCCACCGACTTGCCCGAACCAGTCGTACCGGCGACCAGCAAGTGCGGCGCGCGAGCCAGATCCGCAACGATCGGCTCGCCGGTGATGTCCTTGCCCATCGCCAGCGCCAGTCGCGAGCGGTGCGCATCGAATACCGGCGCCGTCAGGATTTCGGACAGACGGATCATCTGACGCTGCGCATTGGGCAATTCCAGCCCCATGCAGGTCTTGCCCGGGATCGTCTCGACGACGCGGATCGATGTGACCCCCAACGCGCGCGCCAGATCCTTCATCAGGCCGACAACCTGCGCGCCACGCACGCCAACGGCCGGCTCGACCTCGAAACGCGTGATCACCGGCCCTGCCGACGCGCCGACGACCGTCACCGGCACCTTGAATTCGGCCAGCCGCTGCTCGATGAGCTGACTCACCGCAGCGAGCGCTTCGTCGGACACGACGTTGGCATGATCCTGCTGCGTCGCCGGCGAGAGCAGATCCACCGACGGCAAATCGTAGTCGATGATCACGCGCGGCGGCGGCAATTCGTAGGGCGTATCCGCCGCGAATTTGGCCGTCGGCGAGACTTCCGATGTCGACATGCCGAAAGACGGCAGCGGTGCGGCGCTGGCAAACGACGGGATGGCGGGGGCCGTCGGCGTCGGCACCGCAGGCGCGGACAGTGGCGCTGTGTAGGGTGTTTGCGGTGTCGGCTCGTCGTGCGAGAGCGGCATGCCGTCGGCGCGCGCCCACGTGCCATCGGCGCGCAAAACGTAATGCGGTTTCAACGCGGGCTCGATATCGTCGTCAACGTCGGACGACGACAATTGAGCGGGCTCGCTTGTGAGGTTGGCGACATCGGCAATATCTGCGACATCGGGCGCTTCAGGCGCTTCAGGCACCTCCGATACGTCGAACGGCGGCGTGGCTTCCACCGTGTCGAATGGCGCTTGCGCCGGCACCGTAGTTGTCACCGCATCTGCCACCGGATCTGACACATTGGCTGCCGTCACCGCCTCGACGACCGGTCGTTCGATCTTCGGGGCCTCAGATTGGACAGGCGGGTCGTATGCCTCGACACTCGCCAGCACGTCGGCGAAAAGGAAACGGCGAGGCGGCGTCGTAGCGACGACAGGCGTTGTCGGCACGGCAACAGCGACCTTCGGCAACAGAACCGTCGGCGGCAAATTGAGCACCTCGGCGGGTGCGAGCGGTGCGGACGGCACACGCGGTGCGACCAGCGGCGTCTGCGCTATCGGCTCAGCCGAGACGTCGGCGGGGGCAAGCGCTTGCGGTGCAGCAGTCGAATGCGCCTCATCGCTGACCACTGGCGCGTCAACGGACGCGAACGAAGATACCGAGTGTATCGGCGAAGCCAACGGCACAGACGACGCGGTGGGTTGCGGCTCAGACGTCGGCGCACTAACACCCGCCGCCGAGCCCGCACCGCTCCACTCCCGCAGATCACGAAGGAGTGCCTCGGCTTCACTGCGCAATGCGGCCAGCGCATCAACACGCGCCTGCTCGGCAACTCGCGCCGCCTCCTGCTGCGCGAGCATTTCGGGCGTCGGGCCTTCCGCCGCGACTTCCTCATGCACATGCACGGTATCGTTCACCGACCAGTCGATGGGAGAAAACTCGGAGACGTCCGACGACAACGGCGTGGCGGCATCGGCCGCCGACCAGGAGGCCGCCCCCCGCATGGCAGGCGTCACCGCGGGACGTGGGACCGCCGCAGGCGACACCGCCGGCGCAGTGCCAGTGATCGGTGCGTTCAGTGACGTCGATGCCGGGGCGGAAATCGTCGGCGCGTCGATATCGGAAGCCGCGCCCGGCGTGCTGAACGCCGTTGCACGCGGCGCAATGGGCGGCGCCCCACGCGGCGGAATGTTTTCCAGACCCAACTGCGGCGTGCGGAACGGACTATGGACGATGGTGCCGCGCAAATGCGCAGGCGCCATGCCCACGGGGCGGCGATGCCCATCCGTCCCCGGAATCGATGTGGAATGCAGCGGGTCGGTCGAAGCCGACGTGTTCGCGGTACCGGACATCTTCGAAGGCATCGACGCCGCCATCGTTTCCGGAGCAGACGTCGCCGGGCGAGCCGTCATCGCACCGGCAGACGAGAATGCCGTCGGCAACGCGGCGCGCGATTCACGCGGCGGCAATCCCGGCTCAGCACGGACAAACTCGGTCATGCGTAGCGCTTCGCCACGACTCGAACCGGAGGCATAGGCGCCGCGAGGCAGCACAGGACGAGTGCCCGCTGCGGCGCTTCCTACTGAACCTCCTGCTGAACCTACTGCTGCACTTCCAGCCGCACCGGCGGACGCAAGCGTCGCAGCCGCAGCCACGCCACCTCGCCCGACCGACGCCCCCTTCCCTGCAGGACGCGTCGTCGCACCGCTGCCAAACGACGGCTCGGCGCGCGGCGCCCCACGCGTGGTCAGCGGCGGCGGTTGCATCGCGTCCAGGCGCGCGCGCTCCTCGTCGGACAGCTTCCAGCGCGGCTGCGCGGCCAGCCCGCGACGGCGCGGTACAGGTTCTTCGATCAGACTACCGACGTTGTGATGCCCTTGTCCGAGCGTCGGCGTATAGCCGCCACGCTCCGCTCGCTCGGTCCGCTCCGTCGTATCGAACGACATTTGCGAAAGACCACGCGCCGGTTCGCGGCGGCCGGTATCGGCGCGCGAATCTCTCGGCTCGAAGGAAGGCGAATCGTCTTCGTCATCAGCAGATGGGCCACGCGAGAACATGCCCCACCAGGTGGTGCCGAAGACAAGCGGAAGGGAAAAGAGGAGCACGGCACCCGCGACGCCCATGGCGAGCGTACCGCCGAGCGCCACGTGCAGGCCGTGGGAGAGCGATTGGCCGACGCTGCCGCCGGCCGTATTGCCGTCGCCACCGGTGAGTGCGGCCAGCATGGCGCTCGACACCATCGCGAGCGGAACGCCAAGCAGCATACGGAGCGTGCCGGGGCCGAAGATTCTTATCTCACCGCCAAGCAGACCCCGTACGCCAGGCCAGCACAACGCCAGCAACCAAAACGTCGACAGTCCGAACCAGCCAAACCCCATAATCGCTCATTGCTTCAGGAAAACCCGGAGAGCGATTGTAGCAGGTAGGTCACCGTCCGGCGGGCCTCCGGCCCCGACTTTTACGCGTCGGCATGCCGGATACGGCCACTCAGGCGTGACCGTGGGTTCCGGTGGGACGAAGCGTCGGCGCGACACGCTCCACCGCCGCGACCGGCAGCGCTTCGTCCGGCACCACCAGACTCAGGTTGCGACGACGCAACGAGCGCCAGTCGACCTTTGCGAAGATGTCCTCGCCCAGCGCGCTCGTTTGCGAGAGATTCTCGACGCGCACGCCACGGGCACGCAACACTTCCGAGGCGTGACGGAACGACGGTTCGATCAGGTCCGCGAACTCGGCGTCCAGACGCGTGGGCGCACGGGTCTGCATCGTCTCGTAAAAACGCGGCGTGTGCGATGCATCGCGCAGATCGAGGCCATGCAGGTACATCTCGGTAAAGCCCAGCCATGTCGCCACTTGCAGCGCGAAATACGCCACTGTGCCGCCGTGGAAAAAGCCGTTGTCGATGTCAAAGCTAAAGCCCAGTGCACTCTCGTCGCCCACGAACGACGCGCTCGCCGACACCTGCGCATCGGCCCGCAACGTTGCGGTCGTGCGCGCCGCTTCGAAGCCACGCTTGAAAATATCGTCGACCAGATAGAAGCGGCAGCCGAAAGCCGACATCGGGAACATCTCTAACAGACGGGCGAGCACCACGGGCGTGACGAACAACACCAGATCGCGCGCCACGATACGGCGCGCCAGATCCGGACGCTGGCGCACGAAGCCGGCATCGAGAATGCAGTAGTAGTTGAATTTGACCGGCGCGAAGTCGGTGAGCGCAATCGCCCCGTTCACACCCATGACGTGGTGCATCGGCAGCGCGTCGTAATCGATCTCCGCGATCGAGGGGCCGCTGGCGATGATATGGCAAGGCAGACGTCGCAGGCGTTGCAGCTCAGCGCGGCGCGCAAGCGGTACGTGGCGCCCGCGCCACGTGAATCGTTCAATGGCCCCCATCGCATCGCGCTCGATACGCGCGTGCGGCCAGAGTCGTTCGTTGTGCCGCCACTTCGCCGAATGGCTATGGCGGTAAACGAGTTTGAGGATCGTCGAAAGCATTGTCGTTGTTTTGGTTAGGTGTTCCGGTTGCGCCGCTCTCACCTTGTGGATGGACGGCCCTAACCCCGTTACGAATCGCGTGTCGGTCGATTGCCGATCCTGCGTGAACCGTTCGCCTCTGCGCTCCCCCCTGCCCGCAGTGCCGCTCACGAAGGCATGGAGACCTTGCTCCATCACATCGATGGATAAATTCTGCCACCCGGACTTTGCCCGGGACAAGATTTATTCCAGTTGGAAATCTTACGTCAGGTTACCTTCCTTCGCAGTCCAGGATCGCGGGGCTTGACACCGGAATCCCCTGTTCATGCGGGTTTTCCGGCCGTCACACACCGTCTAACAGGGGATGAAAGGAAATCTGGCGAGAAATAAAGCATTGCGGGAAATGCAGACAATGCTCAGGGATAGACGGCGATTCGTACGCCGATGGAGCGCATTGCGACAGGTCGTTTTCGTACCACCACGACCTGTGCAGGCACAGAAGATCAGTGCAGCGCCGTGCTGCCGCTCGGGCGTGGATAGAACGATTGCCCGAGTTCGACGAGCAACGCACTCAATTGCGGGTCGCGCACGAAGCTCGCTGCCGAGTCGGCGGCGAGAATGGCTTCCGGGGTCTGCGGACGCGCAATCAAGAACCCCTGTACATAGTCGACACCGAGTTCCGACAGCGCTTCGAGGGTCGAGGCATCTTCCACCCACTCCGCGACGCTGCGAATCCCCAGATTCTTGGCCAGCGCGACGATGGCCTCGACGATCGCCAGATTGGCCGGGTGTGCAGCCATGCTCTTGACGAACGCACCGTCGATCTTGATGGCGTCGACCGCGAGATCCTTGAGATACGAGAACGAACTGAAGCCCGCCCCGAAATCGTCGAGCGCAATGCGTCCGCCCAACTGATGAATGCGATCGACGAAGCGGCGCGTATTGTCGAGATCGTGCAATGCCACCGTCTCGGTGATCTCGATGCACAGCAACCCGACCGAGCGCTCATGCGCGGCCAGCGTGGCGAAGATGTCACGCACGAAGTGTTCGTCGTTGAGCGACGCACCGGAGAGATTCACACACACGAACCGCGTCTTGGGAAGCTGCTCGCGATGCGCATCGATCCACGCCAGCGTGTTCGTCAGCACCCATTTATCGATCATGCCGATGGTGCCATTCTCCTCGGCGGCACTGATGATGCGCGAGGCAGGAACGATATTGCCGTCCGAATCGCGCATACGCAGCAGCACCTCGAAATTCAGCGACTCTCCCGGCGACGCCATCTCCATGATCGGCTGCATTTCGAGGAACAACGTATTGGGCGTGAGGCCGGCGTCGAGGGCGTCGATCAGACGCAGCTCTGCCAGCCGCTCACGGAAGGCTGCCGCGCCGCGTTCGTAGACGACCAGTTCGCGTCGGCTCTTCTTGGCTTCACGGCAGGCGCGGTCCGCCGACGAAATGGCGTCCGGCACACGCATGTCGGTCGTCAGTTCGATGACCCCAGCCGACGCCCGCACCTGAAACGCCCGGTCTCCGATCTGATAAGGCTCGCCCGCAATCGCGTCGACCAGCCGACGCGCCACGGCGGCGGCCTCCTTGATGGTGGCATCGCGGAATACCACGATAAACTCGTCGCCACCGGTGCGGCCCACGCTTTGCTCCGTCGACAGCCGCGCGCGCATCCGGTCGCAGGCCTGGCGCAGAACCTCGTCGCCGGCCGCGTGGCCGAACAGATCGTTGACTAGCTTGAAGCGGTCCAGATCCAGATACGCCAGCGCCGCAGGACGCGCGTCCGACAGCGTCCGGATGGCTTCGCCGAGCGATTTCTCGATACCGCGCCGGTTCGAAACCCCGGTCAGCGGATCGTTCTCCGCCAGATAGCGCAACTGCTCCATCGTGCGGGCACGCTCCGTGATGTCCTGCAACGAGCCCTCGATACGCCCGTCGGAGAAGATCGCCTTGACGAGATAGCGGCTCACGCGGCCGTCGTCGCGCGGCAGCGAAAGGATTTCAAGTTCCGACTCATCGCTGTGCTGAGCTACATCGAGCAACATGCGCCAGGTGCTCTGACCGAAGAACTGGTCCCAGCGGAAAGTGCGCCCTTCGGTGCTGGGAATACCCAGCATGGTGTGCAGCGCGGCATTCCCCCGCACGAACACCCCCTGATCGTTGAGCGTGAAGAGCCCCACCGGCGTGACGTCGTACGCATTGCGCAGTTCGGTCTGGGCTTCGAGCTTGCCCTGATGCTCCATGCGCATCTGCTCGGCAATGGCCAGCGCCGCCATCAGGCTCGAGAAGAGCGCCGCCGTCACGCTATTGAGCGCCGACGACAACGCGCGGGCGTTGAACGCGGCGGCGATCACTTCGGAAAAGGTGGCGAACAGCACAATGGCGAGCGACGCGCTGTACCAGACCGCGACCCGCGAGCGCGTGAGCACCAGAATGCGCGCCAGCAACACCAGTACGATCGCAATGCCCAGCGCCGCAACGGCCCACAGCACCGGAATGAAATGCGCGTAGGGCAAGGCAATGGCCGCGCAGCACAGCACCACACCGGCCCATTGCAGCACCATCACCATCCAGCGCAAACCGATCCGGCGCAGTTCCCGCTTGAACAACTGCGTGAACAGCGAATAGGTGAGTACGTAGTAGATCGCGAACGTCGCCTTGCGCACCAGCGCGTCCCAGTCCATCGGGATGGCACGCTCCAGCCACTGCGTATCCGCGCCCAGCGAGTTTGCCGCCAGGCGCAGGTTACCGATCAGCCAGGCGGCGAACAACACATACAGCCATTCCTTGTTGATGATGGCGGTGACCAGCACGAACGCCGACAGCGTGAGCAAACCGCCTTCCAGCAAGCCGTTGCTGCGATGGAACTCTTTCTCGGAGATGCGCAACTCGGGCGCAGGCCAGGCCACGAGCGACAGGTGCGCCGGACCGGAAAACGTTCCCTGACAGAGCAGCGTCACCGGTTCGACGAGATGGCCGAGGTCGATGGCGAAGCCTGCTTTAGACATCCGCACCGCCCCGCTCACCCCGCTTCGATCGGCACGGCCGATGGCGGGACTGTCGGGACTGCGCCAGCAGGCGAGCGTTTGCGCGTGACGGGAGGGAAACTCGATGACGGTGCGCTCCTGGTCGCCGACAGGCGGTACCGTGAAGCGAAACCACACCGGCGCTTCTGACAGATGGGTGCTGAATTGCTGAACCGGCGCGACGCGCTCCAGCGCGCCTTGCGCCATCGGCGGATTGAAGGTGGCAGGCAAATCGCCTTGTGCCTGAAACGACACCGGCGTTGCACCACGCACCGCGTACTGACTTTCCTGAAACATGAGCACGATGCCCGAGAGCAGCATGATCGCTGCGGGCACGGCGTACAGGGAAATGCTTCGAAAGAGCTCGTCGAGTCGTGCGGTAATACGCCAACGGCGCCGCGCGCCGGTGAGCTCGCTCAACTCATCGGAGAAATCGTTCGTATTACGGCCGTGATCGTCACGCTCGTTGCCGAGTTCCCCCGCCATATGACTTTTGTGCCCTTATCTCGTTAGTCGCCCCCGCGGTGAATCCCGAACGAGGCGTGCCCGAAAGCTCGCCTCCCCGGCCGGGCCGGCCCTGTCCCGTGCCGCCGATGTTCCGGCCTGCACGGGCAGGTGTCTCTTGCCCGTAAAACCCGTTACCGCCGTCGCTGCCTGAAACACCTCCGGCATACGACGGGATAACGTTAATTCGCTTAACGGCATTACACCGCCAGGCTGTAGCCTGCTGCTACGCATCGTACCTCGTCGGCACCAAAAGATAAATCCCGCAAATGCGCGCCAACACTGGCTTCGACCGGTGCCGGCTTGACTTCGTACCGACTATCCGTCACCCCCTGCTCACCCGGCATGCCGAGACGCAAGTCGGGATGGTGCGTGAGGCACATGTAAGCAAACAACGGATGCCCCGCCGCCTGCCAGCGCGTGCGTGCCTGTGCCACGTCGAGCGCCAGTACGCGATGCCCGATACCGCCGACGTGTGCCATCGGGATCAGTTCCTGAGACGGGAACACGTCGGTAAACATCAGCGCTTCGTACTGCCGATGCAGCGGCGGGCGCGCGGTAATCACCATCCAGTCGATGCCCGAGAGCAGGCAATACTGATAGAAGGCCTTGAAAAGCGCCGTCTTGACGACCCGACCGACAGGCCCGGCCACCACGCCCAGACGCGTCGCTTCCGCGAGCGCCGCGCTATCCAGCCAGTCGGGCAGCGGTGCGGAATCCTCGAGATGCAGCGCGTGATACCGATTGGTCTGGATACGCATCGTGCCAAGCACCGCACCGTCGAGCCGCGCACGTGCCATGAGCACGATGGCCCCCGGTTCACGGTCGCTGGATTCCGGATCGCTCAATGTGGCAGCGAGTTCGGGCAGATGACGGCCATAAGCCGCCTGACGCATCGCCACGGCATCGCGCAGCGACGCCTCGTCGCTCGCAATGGAGACGACAAAAGGCAAACGCTCTTCACGCAATGCCACGGTATCGGACATCGCAGACACCGGCGGACGGACGGCGACAGGCGACGGCGTCCGATGGAGACTGCCGGTCGGCCGGTCGGCATTGGTGATCGAGAGGACATCCGAGGCTTGTGCAAGATCAAACATGATTGACACTCCTTAAGGTCAATGAAAGGGCTGGTGCCGTGCATGGGCGAAGGCGCCACTGCATCGCACAATTCCTTTCTTGATCCGCTTGAGCGAAGTGTCAAGTGCTTATTTTCTTTAGGTTTTTCACATTCCTTGCGGAACCTCGACGCCGCCCCGTCCCGCCCCGGCGCCAATGGCCCTGGAAGCCCCGTCGCACCGTATGAAACGGTTTGCTAACGATCCGGGAATTCCCCGCCACCCGCTTACGCCGCCTTTCCCCTGAGATCAGCTGTCACCTATTTGAGACAGTTGCCGTCCTAAGAAAGACTCTGGCAAAATGATAAACGTGTTTACTAATTTCACTAACTGACGGGATGTCGCGACGAAGGGACGAGCGACGCGTCTCGCCCCGCCAGCCCTGACGACGACATGCCGAAAATCGATTGGTCCTCCCGGTTCGGCACGCTGGTTCACGATGTGGCACGCGTACATTCGCGGCTGTTCGACCGGCGCGCCCGGGGCAACTTCGACCTGACACGGGCGCAATGCCGCGTGCTGGTGATGCTGCATCGCTACGGCGTGCAGACACAGGCCGAACTTGCCGAACGCATGGAACTCACGCCGATGGCACTCGTGCGGCTGCTGGATCGCCTGCGGGAAAAGGGATTGGTGCGACGCGAACGCGATCCGCACGACAAGCGCGCCCATCTGCTCTATCTGACGGATGCCTCCGAGGCCAAGATCGACACCATCGTGGCATTCGCCAACGTGACCGAGCGTGAAGCGTTGGCCGACCTCACGCCGGCCGAGCGCGTCGAACTCTCGCGCCTGCTGGGCAAGGTTCTGACCAGCCTCACACGCGCCGAAGCCGAATGCCCCGCTCCCGCAAAACTGAGGGATGACGTCGCCAGGGAGACCGAATCGGAGTAAAGACGAATAAGGACGAACAACGAGGCAGGAGACAAAAGACGCCGGTCACCGGCGGCAACCCCATAAGAAATGCGGACGAGGCGACAGGCCATCGGACCGCACGACAACGGCGCGCGAAGCACACCACGCGCTCGACGAGCTACCAGAGGAAATACCGTGGCATCCCCCGCTAAGGCTGACGATCCGGGCAAACACCGGGCGCTCGTCAGCGTATCCGTCATGCTGGCAACGGTGTTACAGACACTCGACAGCACCATCGCCAACGTTGCGCTGCCTCACATGCAGGGCAGTTTGTCCGCGTCGCAGGACTCGATCACGTGGGTGCTGACGTCCTACATCGTGGCCGCCGCCATCGCCACCCCGCTTACCGGTACGCTTTGCGCGCGCTTCGGCCGACGCCGCGTCTTCCTTTGGTCGGTGGCGGGCTTCACCATTGCGTCCGCCCTGTGCGGCATGGCGCAATCGCTCACCGAAATCGTGGCGGCACGTCTGTTTCAGGGCATTTGCGGCGCCGCACTCGTGCCCCTCTCGCAAGCGACCATGCTCGACATCAATCCGCCGAGCAAGCACGGCTCGGCCATGGCGGTGTTCGGCATGGGCGTGATGGTCGGGCCGATTCTCGGGCCGTCGCTCGGGGGATGGCTCACGGACAGCTATAACTGGCGCTGGGTCTTCTACATCAACCTGCCCATCGGACTGATCGCCTTCCTGGGGATTGCTGCCTACCTGCGAGAGCCGCCTGAGCAAAAAGCGGGCAAATTCGACGCGCTGGGCTTCGTCACCCTGAGTCTGGCCATCGGGCTGTTGCAACTCCTGCTGGACCGGGGCGAGCAGCAGGACTGGCTCAACTCGACGGAAATCTGGCTGGAGATGCTCGGTGCCATCATCTGCTTCGCGTATTTCGTGGTTCACACATGGACGGCCGGCGAGCATTCCTTCTTTAACCGCGCACTGCTGCGTGACCGGAACTTCAACACGGGCGTCGTCTACATCTTCGTGGTCGGCATCATTCTCTACGCCACGCGCGCCCTGCTCCCGCCCATGCTGCAAAGCCTGTTCGGCTACCCCGCCATTCTCACCGGCCTGGTCACCGCGCCCTCGGGTGCAGGGACCATGGCGGCGATGCTGATCGTCGGGCGGCTCGTCGGCAAGGTCGACGTGCGGTATCTGTTGGGCTTCGGCTTCGCGCTGACCGCCTATTCGTTGTATCTGATGGCCGGCTACTCGCTGACGCTGAGTCCGTCGGACATCGTCTGGCCGGGGGTGATTCAGGGCTTCGGGCTGGGCTTCGTGTTCGTACCGCTCACGACGGTGACGTTCGCCACGCTGCCGGGGCAGTTCCGTGCCGATGGCGCGGCAATCTACAGCCTGTCGCGCAACATCGGCAGCAGTATCGGTATTTCGGTCGTGCAGACGCTGCTCACCCAGAACACACAGGTGAATCATGCCGTGCTCTCCGAGCACATCACACCGTTCTCGCAAGGGGTCCAGAGCTACGTGCAGACGTATGGCGCAGCAGCCATGGCCGCGCTCAATGCGGAGGTCACCCGTCAGGCAGCAATGATTGCGTATCTGGACGACTTCCGGCTAATGCTCCTGCTCACGGTCGTCGTCATGCCGCTACTGCTCTTCATCCGGATGAAGAAAAAGGCGCCAGGTCAGGCCGACGAGTCCGAAGAAATGGTGCATATCGCCGCCGACTGAACTGCTAACGAGCGGGCGCTATCCCCTGCGCACCCGCTCGTTAGCCGCCTTGCGTGGCTTGCGGGGTTTCGGTTCGATGCCGATACGGGGATCGCCTGCAAGCACCAAAGCCGTGAGGCGCGACGCAACGGCCTCGAACGTGTCCTCGGACTGCGGCATGTAGAGCCACTTCCCCAGCACCGGGTGCGGGCGCAACACCGGCATTTCCGCCATCAGCGACGCGTGATGCTCATGCGACGTGCAAACCAGCAGACCATCCCACGGCGCATCCCGGTCGATGACCGCGAGACATTGCCGGCCATTCACATAAGCCGCTTCAGCCCCGAACATTCGTTTGCGCAAATACGACTCATCGTGTTCAAAAGCATCGAAAACCCAGACAAGCGAATTGCGAATAGTAGAAGGCATTGAATATAGCGCTTCGGAATCGACGAAAAATCACACTCTACAGGACGCCCGGAACGTCCGCCAGACCGGAACCTCCCGAGACCCGCGCCGCTGCTGAATTCGAATTAAAAATAAAATAAGACCGGAATTCGAAATACTTTCCTTAGAAAATCTAGAAGCCCGTAACAACTTATTACAACTCACCAAAAAACAACGCCGATATTTGTTGTTGAAGAATTAAGCACCTATTTTGAATTCACTTGAATTGCGCGATATGAATTAAAAGATTTCCCCACCCTCAGGAGCGCGATATGACGACCTCGCCACGTGCCGTTGCGTCTTTCGGATCCGCGCAGTGTCCACTGCCCCTCAAGCCCCTCATTCTGGCCCTGTCGCTGTGTTGCGCCACGCAGGCGCGTGCCGCATGCGACAACGTTACGCCACCGAGCGGCACCACGGTGACCTGCACGGGCACAGACGGCGTCGTCGCCGCACAGGCAGGCAGCACGGGGGTGACGGTGAATGTCCAGCAAGGCGCGACGGTCTCCTCGGTTCGCGCGTCACCCGATATCGCGACGATCACCGTCGACTCCTCCAGCACGATTACCAACGCCGGCACGGTGAGCATGACCGGCACCAACCCCTCTGGCCGTGGCGCGGCAATGCTCGGCGCTCATGATGACAACACGCTCGTCAACACGTCGACCGGCGTCATCACGACATCAGGGTTCGAAAACGATGGCATGGCGAGCAACGGCAACCATGGCTCGCTGACCAATAACGGCACGATCACCGTCAACGGTCCGAACGCCTTCGGTATGACCGCCGCATGGGGGCAATCGTCCGGCCTCGGTCTGAACAGCACCTTCGTCAACACCGGGACCGTGACGGCAAACGGCGGCGGCAGCCGTGCGATCAGCGTGGTGGGCGGGCAAAGCACTGTCACGAACAGCGGCACGCTGATCACAACAGGCGGCACGGCGTCGAACCGTTCGTTCACGGTGTTCATGCAGGGCAACAACAACCGTCTTACCAACAGCGGCTACATCGAAGCGCGCGGCATCAACAGCGACGCCGTCGTGTCGAACACGGCCTCGGGCTTCACCACGTCGATCGTGAATCAGGCGGGCGGCCAGATCATCAGCCGTCAGGGGTTCGGGGTTCGCACGGTCAACGGCACGGTCTCCATCACCAATGCCGGTCTGATCCAGAGCGACGTGGGCACCGCCATCGCGATGAACGCAGCGGCACGCTCCAATACGCTGACATTGCAGACCGGCTCGCAGATCATCGGCACCGCCGATGGCGGTAACAGTGCGGTAAGCACCGTCAATCTGCAAGGCAGCGGTACGTCGAGCAATCCGTTCGTCAATTTCGGCACGCTCAATATGCAGGGCGACAACTGGACATGGACGGGCAGCGGCAACTTCACATCGGCACAGTTTCAAAGCGGCGTTTTTACGCTGAACAGTACGCTCGGGGGGGCAACGTCGCAGGTGGCATCGGGCGCCACGCTCACCGGTACCGGCACACTTACCGGCAACCTGACTAACGCCGGCACCGTGCGCCCGGGCGACGGTGCCGGCAACGGCACACTGACCGTCGTGGGAAATTACACGGGCCAGGGCGGCAAACTCGCGATCGACACCGTGCTTGGCGACGACAACTCGAAGGTCGCCCCGCTCACCGTGAGCGGCGGCGCGATCGGCGGCACCACGACCCTCGCGGTCAACAACATGGGCGGGGCCGGTGCGCTCACAACAGGCAACGGTATTCCGATGGTCAACGCCATCGGCGGCGCCACGTCGTCGGCAAGCGCCTTCACGCTGAACGGCACCGTCAGTCAAGGTGCCTACACGTACTACCTTTATCAGGGCGGCACCACGCCCGGCACTGCCAACAACTGGTATCTACGCTCCACCGTGCCCGTGGCCACTGCCGTGACTTATGTCGACGCGCTGACAGGACAGACGGTCAACACGGTGCTCTCGCCGGTCGGCGCCGTCGGCAGTCCGCCAACGGCCGCCGAAGGCTCGGCCCCGATGCCGATCTACCGGGTGGAAGTCCCGGTGTACTCCGTCATGCCGGAGATCGCACGTGTGGCCGGCTTCGCGCAGATGGGAACGTTCCACGAGCGGCAGGGGCAACAAGGCCTGCTCGACGAGAACGGCTGGCTACCCGCAGGTTGGGCGCGGGTCTGGGGGCAGACGGAACAGTTTCGTCCCAAAGGCGATGTGTCGCCGCAATTCGACGGCAACATCGGGGGCGTACAGATCGGTCATGACCTCGTGTCGCGTCGAACGGACAGCGGGCACAACGATCACGTAGGGATTATCGCGGGATGGACGCGCGCCTCGGGCGACACGCAAGGCAGCGCACTGGGCGCCATGGACACTCACACCGGCTCGTTGGGCCTGGACATGTACAGCGCAGGTTTGTACTGGACGCATGTGATGCCCAACCTCGCCTACATCGATGCCGTGGTACTTGGCTCCGCCCTGCAATACGAGTCGAAGCCGATCAGCGGCATGAACACGAGCACGCACGGCAAAGCGATATCGGCATCGCTGGAGACGGGTTGGCCGATCCGTCTGACGTCGACCCTCACGCTCGAACCGCAGGCGCAAATCGTCTATCAGCGCCAGTCGCTGAACGACCTGACCGACGCCGTCTCCACGGTGTCGTTCGACAGCACCAGCAGCTGGCTCGCCCGGATCGGCGCACGTCTGGAAGGCAATTACGACGGCGAACGCGGCCTGCTGCGTCCCTATCTGCTGTTCAATCTGTTGCACACGTTCGGCAACGACGGGAAAGCGATCTTCGGCGGCACGACGCCGATCGTATCGAGCGCGAACACCACGGCGGCCCAGTTCGGCATCGGTGTGGCCGGCCGCTTCAACAAGCACGCGAGCGTGTATGCCTCGCTTGCCTACCTCACGCAAATCGACGATACGCGCCAGCAGAGTGTGTCTGCCACGCTCGGCGTGCGCTGGCGCTGGTAAGCGCGACCGGCGTCACCCGCCCGCCGCCTGCAACGTTTGCGAGGGCAAGTCGGCGCGGGGATCGATCACGGGCATGGTCGTCTCGGGCGTATAACGCATGCAGCGATTTCGTCCGGCGGCCTTGGCCTGATAGAGTGCCCGGTCAGCCCGCTGGACGAGCGACGACAACTCGCCGCGTGAGCGTTCGTCGCAAGCAATCCCGATGCTCACCGTCGCCGCCACCGTCTCGCCCTGCACCACCCTCGCCGAGCGCTCGAACGCCTCGCGCACGCGCTCCGCAATGGCCTGCGCCTCGTTGGCGCCCACGCCCGGCAGGAATAGCGCAAACTCCTCGCCGCCGTATCGTCCGAAGATGTCGTCGGCCCGCAATTGCTGCGCCGCCGTGCGTGCGAAGAGCAGCAGCACGGTGTCACCGAACGGATGCCCGTAGGTGTCGTTGATACGCTTGAAGTGATCGAGGTCCAGCAGGAGCAAGGCGACAGGTGCGCGCGCCGCGCCATGACGTCGTAGCTGCTCGCGTGCGAGGCGGGTGAACTCGGGACGATTGAATGCCTGCGTGAGGCCATCGCGCGTTGCGGCGCGGTGCAGCGCGATCTCGGAGCGCTCCTTGCCCAGCGACACCATGAGGAAGCTCGCCACCACGATCAGCACGAGCATTTCGGTCGTGGACACTTGCGGGCCGAACCACGCGAGGAACTTCGCATCGGTCGGGCCAAGCCAGACGAGCGCCACCGCACGCGCCGTGTAGAACGAGCCGTGCAGCACGGCGACGACGGCCAGCACAATGCTGCTGGGCAGCCGCAGCCCCGACGCCTGCCAGAACTCCTTGGCCGCCATCAGACTGTAGAACGCGAGCAACGAGAAGAACAGCACGCCGCCACTCCATGCGTCGAGAGGTCGGGCAAACAGCCACGTCCCCCATAGCAGCACGGCCGGGCCGCCGAACACGGCCACCCACTGCACACTGCGACCGTAGAAGCGGCGGGCACCGCTCCATACCATGGCAAAGGCGAGCGTTGCCACCGCGTTGCCCAACGGATAGAGCACCGCGAGCTGGGAGCTTCGCGCGGCGAGCAGATAAAGCACGGGAGAGAACGTTGCGAGCAGGAAGGCGAGGCTCCACCATCGCGGCGATTCGGCCTCGTCGCGACGCAGCGCATCGAGCATGAACAGGATGCCTGTCGCGATACTCAACAGGAAGGTCACAAACTGTAGTGTCGGCAGGTCTAACGCCGGCAGCGACAAACCAAGAGCCATGGCTCCGTCCCCCGTACGCATTGCAACCGACGGACCCTCACCTCGGTCCCGGAAACAACGCGCAGTTTGAAGTACGGGGGATAACAGGAGATGGCAGGAGATAGCACCCTGACCGAACGATCGGCGGTTCGCAGCCATTCGTCATGCTGGAGATGGACAAACGCGACAGCCGCTTGCGCGTCTTATATGACGCACCGTCTGGCCGCCCCGGTCCGGCCATCGGTTTTGTATCTCCATACCCATGGGGCGGGATTCTAGCACGTCAAATTGGGACGGCAACTGCCGCGAAGGCCCGTCGGCAAAGGCTGTCTCAATCTTCCTTACACTGCCTTTTCGGGCACCGTTCCGGCTGGGCTTGCCGTCCGGTGACGCGTCTTGACGCGTGCCGCTTGCCTCACATTTCCTGACGTCGGCGCGCGGACAGCGCTCCGGCGGTCTGAATGACGAGATCGGCAAAGCGACGCTCGTCGCGCTCGGCGTTCCAGCGCACCCGAGGCACGGCGATATTGATCGCGCCGATGGCCCGGCCGTCCTGATTCACGACGGCCGCCGCCGTGGAGATGTCGCCCATGAAGAACTCGTCCTCAGTGTGCGAGTAGCCTTGCTTACGGATGCGGGCGAGCCGCTCCTTGATCTTGCGCGGCTGTGCCACGGTCGCCGGCGTGAACTGGACGAGATTGGTGCGCGCGAGGATGTCGTCGATCTCAGTGTCGTCGAGCGTGGCGAGCATCGCCAGCCCGGGCGCGGTGCAGTACGCAGGCAGACGCGAGCCGACGATCACGTTGGCATTGAAGACACTACGGCTCACGATACGCAACACGAAAACGATGTCGGTATCGAGACGCACCGTGAGGTTCGTCGCCTCTTCCGTTTCGGCCGCCAGTTGCTGGAGATAAGGGGCGGCACGACTCACCAGTTCGTTCGAGACAAGATAGTGATAGGTGAAGTCGAGCAGCTTCGGCGAAAGTTCGTACTTCTTGCTTTGCGGGTCCTTGAGCAGATACCCCAGGGCCGAAAGGGTGAACGTGAAGCGCTGCGCGGCGCTGATGTCGAGACCCGTGGCCACCGCGATTTCGGAGAGCGACAGATGTCGCTTCGAACCATCGAACGCCGTGAGCACTTTCATCGCCTTTTCGACGGAATTGACGTAAAGCGTGGAGTCGGTCAATGCCGCCGCACCCGGCGACGCATCCGTGGTAACGGCTTTGTCTTTGGCTCGGCTACGAGGTGTCTTGGTGGTGGCCACAGTCAGATCGGTATTTGAAGAATTTCGCAGGATTATCTCATAAAAATAACTCTCTATCTTTATGCGATAAACCGTTCGACTTCAATGCGACTTCAATTGGACTTCACGCCAACGCGGAAAATCACTTCACGCCACCGCTCTCCCATGCGCCATCCGTGTCGCGCGACAACAAGTGCTTGCGGATTCGCTCCGACGGCGTCGTCTCGAAGTGTGACGTCTCGCGATAGTAACGTGGCCGCTGGTAGCTGGCGAGCCGCTCGGACGCCCATTGCGACAACGTCGGCCAATCCACTGCCGCCTCGCGAAACTGCACATAGAGCATGACGTCCTGCTCGCCGATCTCACTCGCCACACCGATCGCTGCACACGCCGCCACCGCCGGATGTCGCGCGAACACGCGCTCGATCTCCCACGCCGACACGTTCTCCCCGCGCACGCGCATGCTGTCGGTACGTCGTCCGATGAAGACCAGACTGCCATCCGCCTGACGTCGCGCGCTGTCGCCGGTGTAGAGCTTGCCGTCGCGCAGTGCTTTGGCCGTGGCCTCCGGGTTGTCGAGATACCCCGGCAGGAACACACCCTCGACATCGCTCGACAGCACGATCTCGCCCGGCTCGCCGTCAGCGACGGGTTGCCCGTCGTCGTCGAGCAGCGCCAGCTTGAGCCACGGCAGCGCATGACCGATAGACCCCGGGCGGTCGGCATCGTTGAGCGTCGCGAAGCTCGAACACTCCGTCATGCCGTAGCACTCGCGCAAGGCGCACCCCAGCCGGTCGCGTGTCGCCTCCCATGCACTAGCCGACACGCCCGCGCCCCACGCCACACGCAGGGAGTTCGTTGCGGGCTGCGCGTCCCGGGGCAATTGCATGAGGATGTCGAGAATGCCGCCGAGGTAATGCAGATGCGTTGCCTGCGCCTGCTCGCACTGCTGCCAGAAGCGGCTTGCGGAGAATCGTTCGACCACGTGCATTTCGACGTCGACCAGAAACGGCAGCAACAGCATCTGCGCGCCGCCAATATGGCACAGCGGCTCCCAGAGGAACAGACGGTCGCCGTCACCGGCATCGGCCACGCGCAACGCGGCTTCGCTGGCGATACGCATCATGCGATGCGTGAACAGCACCCCCTTCGGCGCACCGGTCGTCCCCGACGTATAGATGATGCAAAGCACCGATGCCGGCGTGACGTTCGCTACCACGGGCGCCTTACCGGCATACGCCTCAGCCTGGGCCATGACGTCGACCAGCCAGTGACGCACGACCTGCGTGCCGTGATGTCCCGGTTGCTCGGCGGCCAGGGCAACGCCCGCGTCGAGCACCGCCGCAAACGACGGCTCCGAGATAAGCAACCGGGGCTTCGCATGACCGAGCAGATACTCGATACCGTCGCCCTTCAGGCGCGTGTTCACGGGCACCCACACCAGGCCAGAGAGCATGAGCGCATAAATCAGTGCGATCTGCGCGGCACTATTGCCCAGCATGACGGCCACACGGTCGCCGGGCACCAGCCCCTGCGCCGCGAACCAGGCCTGCATGGCGCCAACGCGCGCGGCCATCTGCGCGCGGTCGATGGCCTCGCCCTCGAAGACGACGACCGGCTTCGTCGACGCCCCGTGAAGCCCCGCCATGAGCAGCGGTACGACGTCGAGCTGGTCGCCCGCGGCCCGTTGCGGGAAGTACTGCGTGTAAGGATGTGAAGCAGGATCTGAAGCAGAAGACATTTGCGCATTTACCGGCGCGACTCGGGCAACGTTGGACATAGACATACGAGAATCCGCAGATATCAGTAGCTCTTGCGTTTGAAGATGGAAGACAGCCAGACGACGAACACCATCAGGAACACGAGCGACGTGGCGACTGCGGCCAGCGTCGGCGTGACGGCCAGCTGGATGTCGTCCCACATCTGCTTCGGCAGCGTGGTGTTGATTCCGCCGGAGACGAAGATGGCGATGGTCAGGTCGTCGAACGAGACGATGAATGCGAACAGGAAGGCCGAGCCGAGACTCGCGGCGAGTAACGGCAGCAGCACCGTGCGCACGCGGGTGAAGGCCGACGCACCGAGCATCTTGGCGGCATCGTCGAGGCGCCAGTCGAAGCGCTTGAAGCTCGCCGACAACGTGACCACGACGTAAGGAATCGCCAGCACGGTGTGACCGATGACGAGGCCCGCATTGGTGCCCGCCAGTCCCCAGCGTGCAAAGAGGTAAAGCAGGCCGACGGCAACGACGATACGCGGCACGATCAGCGGTGCGATGAACATCGCGAACAACGGCTTGCGCCAGCGCGACGGCAACCGCACGAGCGCCAGACTGGCACCGAAACCGAGGACCAGCGCCAACGCCGCCGTCGCGAAACCCACGCCGAGCGAACGCAGCAACGCCGCCTGCCACACGCTCGATTCGAGGAACGCCACGAACCACTTGATGGTGAAGAGTTCCGGCGGGAACGACACGAACGATTGCTTGGTGAACGCGAGCGGCACGACGAACGCGATCGGCAGTATCAGCGCCAGCACGACCGCCCAGGTGTACGCCTTGAGGCCCAGCCCACCCTGCGCATGCTCACGGCCGCGCGAGAACGACAACTTGTCTGCGAAACTTGCAATACGTCCCACAGCGATCAGCACCGGCAACATCCGTCCGCCCGACCCGGCACGCCGCTCCGGTGCTTCGCCTGCGAGCGACGACAGGCCGACGACCCGGTCATAGACGAAGAACACGACGATCGAGCACAGCAGCAACACCGTCGAGAGCGCCCCGGCAAAGCGGAGATCGAACAGCTCCAGCACAGACGAGATGACCAGTTGCGCCACCATCGACTCACGCGGCGAACCGAGCAGCGCGGGCACGATGAAGAAGCCCAGACTCGTGATGAAGACGAGCAGTCCGGCCGCCGCCGCGCCTGGGCCGGATAACGGCAGAAACACGGTAAAGAAGCCCGTCGAGCGGTCGGCCCCGAGTGTCTGCGCCGCCTGCACGAGTTGCATGTTGATGCCGCGCATGATCGGCAGCATCGTCATGACCGCCAGCGGCAGCATCGCGTGCACCATGCCAATCAGCACCCCGGTGAGCGAAGGCGCGAGCGTGCCCGCCGTGTCGATCAGACCGAGATGCGCGGCCAGCGTCGTGAGCAGCCCCGTGCGGGACAGCAGCAGCATCCACGCATAAGTCTTGACGAGATAGCTGGTCCAGAACGGCAGCACGATCCACAGCAACCAGCGCTCGCGCGAGCGGGCCGACAACCGGGCGAGCAGATACGCTACCGGATAGCCGAGCAACACCGACAACGCGGCCGTCAGAAACGCGATCCAGAACGTCGAACCGAGCACCTTGATGTAGACGGCCGAGTGCGTCATGCGCGCGAATTGCGCGACGGACAGCACGCCGTCGGCATCGTAAAGGCCGCCTTGCAGAATCTCGACGACCGGCACGATGAAGAACACTGCGAGGAACAGTAGCGCGGGCAAAGCCGGCAACCAGCGGGCCAGATGTTTCGGCCAGGCAATACGAGGCCCCGCCTGAGGCAGGCGTTGAACAAGCCACATGGCAAATACTCCTGAAGCGAATGACTCGGGCGCTCGCTCGAACGCCCCGAAGGTGGCTCAGCGCGTGAGCAGCGTGGCGCGACTGTGGTCCCACGCCAGTCCGACACGGTCGCCCACACGCGGCGTCAGCTCGCGCGGACAACGCACGGTGAAGTCCGCCACGCCATCACCTCCCCCACTGGCGCCCTGCCCCAGCGAAACGATGGCGCGCGTGTCCGATCCGAGAAACACGACTTCGCGAATCGTGCCGGCGAGCGCGCCGTCTTCGGGCGACGTCAGACGGGCCGCCTCCGGGCGCACCAGCAGACTGGCCGCCCCTGCTGCCGGAAGATCGGGACTCGGGCCGATCGGCACGAGACGCGTGCCGGCATAACCACCACCATTCGCGCCACCATTCGCGCCATGCTTGCCGTCAGCCGCCCCTTCCGTTGCCCCAACCCGCAGCGCCACACGGCCGTCGGGCAAGCGCTCGACCACACCGTCGAGCAAATTGGAATGCCCAAGGAAATCAGCAGCGAAACGCGTCGCCGGACGGTCGTACAACTGCGCGGGCGTACCGATCTGCTCGATGCGTGCCTGATTCATCAAGCAGATGCGGTCGGACAGCGTCAACGCCTCATCCTGATCGTGCGTCACGTAGATGAACGTGGCCCCCAACTCCTGATGCAGCCGACGAATCTCCAGTTGCATGTGCTCACGCAGCTTCTTGTCGAGCGCACCCAAAGGCTCGTCGAGCAGGATGATCGACGGACGAAACGCGAAACAGCGCGCGAGTGCAATCCGTTGCTGCTGACCGCCCGACAACTCCGAGGGCAGCCGTTGCGCAAAGGCCTGCATCTTGACCATCGCGAGCGCCGCATCGACGGCCGGGGCGAGTTCGGCGCGCGGCAGCTTGCGCATGCGCAAGCCGTACGCCACGTTCTCCCAGACCGTCATATGCGGGAACAACGCGTAGCTCTGGAAGACCATCCCGATGCCGCGCTTGCCCGGCGCGTCATGCGTGGCGTCGCGCCCGTCGATGAGCAATTGACCGGCGCTGGGCTCGACCAGCCCCGAGATCATTTGCAGCAGCGTGGTCTTGCCCGAGCCCGACGGGCCGAGCAGCGTGAGAAATTCCCCTGCCGCGACCCGCAGGTCCGTCGGCAGGAGCGCGGGGGTCTCGCGATACGTCTTGGCGAGACCGATGGTTTCCAGTTTGGTACTCATGTTCGTGCTCATCCTGCTCCGCTGTTCCGGTGTTCGCGACGCTTACGACAACAACCACGCGTTGAAACGCTCGGTGGCTCGGGTGCGGTTCTCTGCCCACCACTGCGGGCTCGGCAGACGCATGCCTTTCAGGTTGGCCGGCGCGGTCGGCAGCAGCGGCGCACGTTCCTTGGGAATGCCGTCGAACGCCTTGAGGTTGGTCGGGCCATACGCCAGATCCTGCGTAATGAGCGCCTGACGTGCCGGGTCCGCACAGAAACGCACGAACTGACGAGCGAACTCGGCGCGCGGCGTGCCCTTCGGAATGCCCCAGCCTTCGATGGAATACAGTCCCTGATTCCAGACGATCTTCACCGGCGCCTTGTTGTCGATGGCGGCCTGCGCGCGGCCGTTCCACGTCGACATCATGTCGACGTCGCCGTTCTGGATCGCCTGCATGGCCTGCGCCCCCGACGTCCACCAGAGATTGATGTGCGGCTTGATCTTGTCGAGCGACTTGAACGCACGGTCCAGATCGAGCGGATACAGCTTGTCGATGGGCACGCCATCGGCCATGAGCGCCTGTTCCAGCGTGTCGAGCGGGCTGCGGCGCAGCGAACGACGGCCCGGGAAACGCTTCACGTCCCAGAAGTCGGCCCACGTCTGCGGGGCGTCTTTCGGGAACTTGTCAGTGCGATAAGCGAGCACGGTCGAATAGACGTCGACACCGAGCCAGTCGGCGGTCACGGCCTCAGGCATGATGCCCGGGAAGTCGCTGACCTTCATGCCGATCGGTTCGAGGAAGCCCTTCGACTCGAGATAGGGAATATCGGCCGAGAGCGTGAGCGTCGTCACATCCCACACGAAGTTCTTCGTCTGCACCATCGCCGCAAACTGAGCGACCGGTTGCGAATCACGCGCCACGCTGACCACCTTGATGCCGGTCGCCTTCTCGAACGGATCGTAGAACGCACGGCGATACGCTACGGTGTACGGGCCACCGGGGTCGGAAACGATCAACTGCTTGGCTTGTGCGAAGGCGCCGCGCGAGGTAACCAACGGCAATGCGCCGGCCAGCGCGGTGGCGCCGGCCACTTGAAGCAGACGGCGACGGGACGGGTTTTGCGGGTCGTGCGAGTCAGACATAAGAAACTCCGCTTTGCAGTGGACAGGCGCGCCGCGCATGCCCTGTGTGGTTTGCCACGGTACGCGCTCGCTGGCAGCGCACCGTGACGGCACTTCATTCGATGACGATCTCTTCTGGAATGGACGTCGACGTCAGGCCTTCGCTGCTTCGGCCTTCGCGGCACGCTTGGCGAAGAAGGCGGCCATCATGCGCGCCGGCTCACCCGATTCGTACGACTCGCGCTGAATGCGCATGCCGGCTTCGATGGCGTCCTGGAACGTGCCTTCGGTCATTTCACGGAAGCGTTGTTTGTCCAGACGCATGGCCACCGGCGGCTTCTCGGCGAGTTCCGTCGCGATCTCGAGTGCCTTTTCGAACACTTTGTCTTCCGGCACGAGGTGATGGATCAGGCCCAGACGATGGCTCTCGTCGGCATCCATCAGACGACCCGTCAGCGTGAGTTCGATGGTGCGCGACAGGCCCAGCATGTGGTTCATGATCCACGGACCGGTCGTGCTGGCGATGCCGGCGTTGATCTCCGGCTGCCCCATGCGCACGCCCGGATGGCCCACGCGGATATCACCAAGCAGCGAGACCTGGAAGGCCGAGCCGGCGGCCGTGCCGTTGAGCGCCATCACCAGCGGCTTCTTCAGGCTGCGAATCACGTCGTAGTAATGCTCCCAGCCCTTGATCCACTCGATCGCGGTATCGCCGTCGAAGTGCTTCGCCTCGGCCAGATCCTGCCCGGCCGAGAAGGCGCGGCCCGCGCCGGTCATGATGACTGCCGCCACGTTGTCGTCTGCATTGAAGCGCTGGAGCGCGTCGATGATCAGCTCGCGCATGGCGATGGTCCAGGCGTTGAGCGCCTGCGGGCGATTCAACGTGATGACGGCAACCTTGCCAACCTGCGTGAAGAGAACTTCCTGTTCCGTTTGCTTTGCGGTCTCGCTCATTTGAACTCCATGGACATCGACGCGTGGACATCACGCGTGCATTGAGATGACGACAATGCGGTCAACGCATTTTTCGCTAAACAGTTATCTCAGTGCAATAACTGTTATTTGAAAGAAATATAGTGAGTTCAAAAAAATGGTGCAAGCTGAATCGCTTCAGGGTTTACCTCAGGCGGTTGCACCTTGGACCGCGGCGCACCTGGATGGTGGGTGACCTGTCAACGTTGACAGTTGTTGAGCCGCAGCGGCGAGTCTCAACATGACGACGCGATATCCCTGCCACGGCAAGCCGTAGCCCTTTGCATCGGAGGACGACATGAACGCATCAGAGAAAGGAATCAAGTCTCAGGGGAACGTTGGCAACGACGCAGCGAATTCGTTCGAACTCGTGGCAAAGCCAATGCCGAAGACCAGCATGGGCGCTGAGGGAGCGTTCATCTTCGGACCGACTGGCGGAGGCACGCGCGGCATTCTTATCGAAGCCCGCGCGCTACCCGGTGGGGAGCCAATGGAAGGCATCCCGTGCAGCATCATCTCCCTTTCGCCGGACCATGCGATAACGAGCGGCGCGATGGGGATGCCGATCAAGGATGTCCGATTCACCGACGCCAATGGCATCGCCGAATTTCCGGTGACCTACCGGCAAGACGCCGGATTGTTTTCCCCAGCCAGGTTCATCGTTGCAGGCGGCCCGTCGAATAAGGAATATACGGTCTACTTCATGCGGTGCCCTTCGGATCCGGACGAAGCGACTTACATTGCCGTCGTCTATCCTGCGCGCCCCGAACTAGGCGAAGCCTACGCCTTTAACCACGTCCGCGCTTACGGCATCGCCGGTCGATACATTCATGGTGCAGCAGGCGTGCCGTCCGAGGGCGAAGTTTCCGTTCGACTCCATCGACGCGACGGATCAATCGTCCTTGCCTACGAGGTAGAAATGTACTTTTCGGAGTCGTCCGGCAACATCTCCTTCCGATACGACGAGACATTGCAGGGGGACGACACAGATTACGACCTCGGCATCATGGAAGCTTATGTGTCGCGGCCACTGAACACGGAGTATCACATCGGCGGCCCTGACATCGACATCAGAATGAACCATCCGCCGCTTATCGAAAACTCGCGAGCACCGTTCCTCTATGCCCCTGTCAAGTCCGTTCCTGTGGGCGAATCCATCTACTTGCAGTGGCCGACGTACATCAACAAGCAACCCGGCGAAAAGTACCGATTGACCGAAGGTAGCGGAATGGACGTAGAAATTTTCCCGTTCACCTTCGGCGACGTCGCCCTCGCACGCCTGACGTGCAACAGGGCCTGGTCACCTGCCGTGCAACTCTATCGAGAGGTCGATGGCGTTGAGAAGATCATCGATACCGTTCTACTGAACTGGGTTTGAATCGTCGCACGCAACGGGACCTGTCAACGTTGACAGTTGTTGAGCATCTGCATTGATCTGAGGATGGTGATAGGAAGCGCCACCGCGGGCTCCGAGTATCGACATGGTTCACAAGGAGCGATCGATGTCTCGCAGATCCAAAGTCTCGTCTTACAGAAGCCCGTTGCTGACGCATTTGACGGCAACACAGTCCGATGCCGCCCGCAGTGCCGCCTACAGTGCCGGCGATGCCGTCGCGCTAAGTCGCCTGTCGTTGCGGCAACTGCTCGATGCGCAACCGGGCCTGCATATCGACGAAGCACGCAAGCTGCATTCACGCGCCGTGGCGGCGGGCATTGTGGTCGCGCGTCGCTTTCGCGAGCGTGAACTCACCCGTAGTGCCCGCACGTCCCCCGACTTCACTCCCGGCCTGGACAACCTGTCCTCGGGCCCGCAGTACGGCAACCTGTTCGACGAAGACTGGGCTGCGATGGCGCGCCCCAACGCCATCGAGGCGCGCACATCGCCTGCCGCGTATCTGCTGATGCTCTATCGCCGCGCACGCGCGCTTGAAGCCTCCGGCTCGCAGGACGCGTTTCGGCTCAAACTCGACGAGCGGCGACCGGACATCGGTACGGAAGTGATCGACGAAAAAGCGTTGCTGGACGAGGTCACCGCGCTCTCCCTCTCGACGCAGGTCCTCGAATACGCCACGCGCACCGCGATTTACGACGAAGCGGACGCGATGCTCGTTGCCCTGTCCACCCATAAGGACGACGGCACCGTCTTGCAGGCGCTGCACTACGCCTACGATCCAGTAGGCAACGTCGTGCGCATTGAAGACGCGACCGCGCCCGAGCGCTTTCATCGCAACCGGCGCACGGACGGTGTCTGCACTTTCGCATACGACACGATCTCTCAACTGTCGTCCGCCTCTGGACGCGAGAGCGCCTACCCCACGTTCGGACCAGGTCTGCCGGACCTCGACGACGACTCCCTGCTCCACCCCTATACCCAGTCGTATGCCTACGATGCGAGCGGCAATCTCGTTCAGATGCGACACGTCGGCGCGCAGTCGTTCACTCGCGATATGGCCGTCGCCCCGGACAGCAATCGTTCCCTGTATCACGAAGACGGCGCGCCGGCACCCGACTTCGGCAAGGGCTTCGACGCCTGCGGCAATCAAGCGGAACTCGAACCCGGCCAGACCATGCGCTGGAACGCGCGCCAGCAATTGGCCCAGGTCACGCAGATCCGCCGTCACGGCAAACGCGATGGGCAGGACGACGATGAGCGGTACGCGTACGACGGGAGCGGTCAGCGGGTCCGCAAGATCACGCGCCGTGTCGCCGCACGCGTGACGCATACCGCCGAGGTCCTCTACTTGCCCGCACTGGAGATCCGTCAGAACTCCGCGACGGGAGAAACGCTCCACATCATCTCGGTGCCCACCGGGCTGGGCGCCGTGCGCGTGTTGCATTGGGTATCCGAGCCACCGGCGTCGATCGGCAACGATGCCGTGCGCTACCGGCTCGATGATCACCTCGGCAGTCACGTTTGTGAGCTGGACGATAGCGCCGACGTGGCGTGCCGGGAGGGCTATTACCCGTTCGGCACCACCGCATGGCAGGCAGGACGCAACGAAATCGAAGTCAAATACCGTACGTTGCGGTATTCGGGCAAGGAACGCGACGCCACAGGTTTGCTCTACTACGGCTTCCGGTACTACGCGCCGTGGCTTCAGCGGTGGATCAATCCCGACCCGCTCGGGAGTGCCGACGGATTGAACCGGTTCGCGATGCTCGGCAACAACCCGGTAAGCCGGGTCGACCGGCATGGCTTACTGGGCGAGCAGGCCAGCGGTAACCTCTGGGCCACCGTCGCCATCGCATCGCTGCTCTTCGTCGCCGCGATTGCCGTGGCGATCACTCAGCGCCTCAGGCGTCCGGTGGCGGCAGTGGCACGTCGATTGTCCGGACAGGTCTCCCGCAAGACATCGGTCGATCCGTCGGGGGAATCGGGGCCAGCGCCGCCGGTCTCCACCGAAACCTATACCGTCAGCTACGCCGACAAGTTCAAACTCGGCGCGGCCGACGCCAAACGGATGCACGCCTTCAAAGAGGCCAATCCATCGATACTGCAAATCGTTTATCAGGGGAAGAATCTGGCGGGCGATTCGATCTACGCCGGGATCACCAACGAGCGACAAATCGATCAGTTGCGCACGCATCCGAACAACTTCGCGAAGCTCAAACTTCCGCGGCTGAAAATTGCCAATCCCGACGCGAGCCCCGCGCGAACGCACCGCTTGTCAGAGGGCCAGGCGTCGAACTCCTCGACCTCTGCCTGGGAGACAGTGTCGATTTCGAGCGCCGCCAGCAACAAGCGCTCCAAATCCGTCGCCACCGCCACAGCCACGCTCGATCCGGTGCGAGAGCGCACGCCGGTGCCCGAAACGCCGCCGCCGATTTACAACATCGTCGAATCCGACAAATTCCGAGAGCAGCGAGAATCGTTGAAGGGGGCGGCGAAGACTAGCGTGACGACAACGCTCACGAATCTTCTGCACGGCGAAACGACCAAGCATTTCCTGCCCGTCGTCGGCATTCCGGGGGTAGCCAAAGCCTATGCCGAAGATGTGACGGGCATCGACAGAGGACGCGGAAGATGGCGCATGTTCTATACCCGCGGCGAAGGCAATGAGTTCATCATCCACGGCATCGGCGACTACCACAAGGGTGACCACGGCATGAAGGCGATCAAATGGTGGTAGCCGGGAATCGATTCCTTCAACGAGCTTCCTTGTGCTTGCGCAAGCGCCGGATCGCCTGCAACTGGGCCACGGCTTCCGCCAGCTCCGCCTGTGCCTTCGCGTAATCGATGTCGCCCGTATGCTGCTCCAGCAACGCGGCGGCGGCCTCGCGCGCGCGCTCGGCTCGCGCCTGATCGAGACTGTCGGCGCGCATCGCGGTGTCGGCAAGCACCGTCACCCGATCCGGCTGGATTTCGACGAAGCCCCCCGCGATGTATAGAAACGTTTCGGTGCCATCGGACCCTTCGATTCGCACCGTCCCCGGGCGCACCCCCGAGAGCAATGGCGTATGTCCGGGGAGCACGCCCAGCTCACCTGCCGAGCCCGGTACTTCTACAAATCGTGCCTCGCCCGAGAAAATCGACCGCTCGGTGCTGACGACGTCCACCTTGAGTAAAGCCATGTATTCACTTCTCCCTGCAATGCGCCGCCAAGGACCGGCGGGCATCGCCTGAACCTGCTGCGGCGCTGTCACCGCGCCGTGTCTATCGTAGGGACTGCATCGAGCGGACACGGCGCAAACCGTGCCCCACTCACTTACAACGTACGCGGTGTCGCCACGCCAAGGTCCGTCGCCATTTTCAGCAGCGACTCCCAGATCGGCGGCGTGAGATCGACGTGATCGTGATGCTTCTTTCGATTATCCGCCTCGTACTCGCCCGGGTACTGCACCCGATCGAAACCGGGCTGCGGCGGGCACGACGTCAAATAATCGATGAACGCCTCCACTTCATGCGAGCGCCATGTCGCAGCGAAGTCGACCTGCGGATTGAGCACGATGGCGAACATGTTGTTCGTCGCCACCCCGGCGCGCGGATGCTCAGGCTGGATCGTACCGCCGCCCGAGAGCACGCCCGCCAGCAACTCCGTCACGATCCCCAGCGCATAACCTTTATGCCCGCCGAACGGCAACAATGCCCCGAACGGTTCCGTGAAAAGCGCATTCGGATCGGTGCTCGGGTTTCCGTAGCCGTCGATCAACGACCCCGGCGGCGCCTGCTTGCCTTCGGCGGCCAGCACCCGCGCCTTGTTGATCGCAATGGCGCTCGTCGCCATATCGACCACGAGCGGCGGACGGTTATTCGGCAGCGGACCGGCAAAGCACAGCGGGTTGGTCGTCAGACGCGGTTCGCTGCCGCCGAACGGCGCGACCATCGGCTGGCGGTTCGTCACGTTCGTGAACGCCATGAACACCAGCCCCTGATGTGCAGCCATCTCGCCGTACTGGCCCATACGCCCCAGATGATGGCTGTTGCGCAGCGTCAGGATCGCAACGCCTTTGTCGAAGGCGCGTGCAATGGCATGCTCGACGACGAACTTGCCGACGTGCTGGCCAAAGCCGCGATTGCCTTCGTACAGCAACAGGTTGCCGTGATCGGTGAGAACGCTCGGGCGTCCGGTGGGATTGACCTGCCCGTCTTCCAGCACTTTTCGGTAGGTCGGCAGGATCGAGAGGCCGTGGCTCGCATAGCCGACGCGGTCCGACTCGACCAGATGCTGGGCGACGTCGAGCGCGATATCGTCGGGCACGCCTTGCGCGAGCAATAGCTGCTTGCCGAAGTCGACGGCGTCTTTCAGGGGGATTCGCATTGTGACTCCTTGTTCAACGCACGCGTGGAATTACAGCCAGCCCAGCCAGCGCCAGTACGTCGCGGCGAAGACCAACAGCAACGCGTAACCGACGATCGTGACCACGATCCCGACACGCGCGAACTGCTTCGCCGTGAACGTATCGGTGCCCAGACAGACCATGTTTTGCGGTGCATTGATCGGCAGGATGAAACCGAAGCTGACCGTGAAGCCCAGCAGCATCGTCATGCCAAGACGGTTGAAGTCGCCCGGCAAGGTTTGCAGCACGGCGATCAGAATCGGCAGCATGGCCGACGTCAGCGCTGTAGCGCTCGCGAAACCGAGGTGAATGAGAATGAGGAATGCCGCCAGAATCGCGAAGATCCACAACGTCGGCAGCGAATCGAGGCCGGTGGCCGCCACCACATGATTGCCCAGCCACTGCCCCGCCTGCGTCGTGAGCAACGCGGTCCCCAGGCTGATACCGACACCGAACACGATCACCGTGCCCCAGGGAATGCGCGACTGCACGTCCTTCCACGTCATCACACCGAAACGCGGCAGCATCAGCACGACGAGGCCCACGTAAGTGACCGACGTCGTATCGAAGCGATGCAGCTTGCCTTCCGTCGCCCAGAACAGCAACAACCCGATCGACACGGCGAGCAGACGCTTCTGCGAGCTGGTCATCGGCCCCATCTCACGCAGTTGCGCTTCGACCGCTTCCTTGCCGCCGGCGATCGCATCGGCCTCGGGCGGCATCATCTTGAGCACCAGCACCACGAGGATCACCGACATGATGATGGCCCACGGCGCACCGGCCACGAGCCACTCGGCCCACGTAATGCGATCGCCGAGCATCTTGTCCATGAAGCCGACGGTCAGCAGGTTCTGCGCCGCGGCCGTCTGAATCCCGACGTTCCAGATACTCGTGGCCTGCGCCACGATGATCATCACACCGGCCGCGATGTTCGAACGCTTGTCGACACCGAACGCCGCAATCACCCCCATCATGATCGGCACCACACACGCGCTGCGGGCCGTGGCACTGGGAACGACGAGCGAGAGCAGGATGGTGACGGCGACCGCGCCGATCATGACGCGACGCGTACTCGTGCCGATCTTCGAGAGCGTGACGAGGGCGATGCGCCGGTCGAGTCCGGTGAGCGTCATGGCCGCCGCGATGAACAACGCGCCGGCAACCAGCGCAAGCGCCGAATTGGAGAAGCCCGCGAGCGCCATGCTGATCGCGCGCGAAGTGCCGTATTCGACACTGGGGTCCTGCACCGTAGGCGCCGTGCCCACGAGGAAAGCCATCAGCGAGGTGATGATGATGGCGCTCGCCTCGTACGACACGGCCTCGGTAATCCACACGACCACGGCGAAGGCGAGAATCGCCAGCATGCGATGCCCCGCGACCGGCAGGTCATCGGGCATGGGAATCAGGAGCACGGCAATCATCACGATCACACCGGCAATCAGTCCGATGGGAATCGCTTTCTTCTGGGGAGGGCTTTGCACAGATACGTCAGGCGTGCTCATAAGGGGGCTCCAGAACGGAATGGCATGCCGGCAGTCGGCATGTCTTGAGGAAATGCCACGCTTGAACTGCGGGTTAATCCTAACCGCATTGAACTTCGCGAGGCAAGCACGAGGGAATGGCAGACGCCGTGGGCCTTGCGGCCGGACAAGCGTGCAGATGCGACGATGACGAGCGCAGCGACGAACCCGGGTGACGGTGTCGTGCGATCGGCGTTCGCGCGAGATGTCGCAAGCCAGTCAACGTTGCGATGAGCGTGGCGTTGAGCGCGGCAAAGAACGCCGCGTGCGCGGAGGAAAGCGTTTAGAAGTGCAGTCCGAAGTATTCCGGTGATCCGGCGAAGAGTTGGGTGCTCAAAACGGGGTTGGTCAGCGCACGATGCCACACGGTCTGATACAGCCCCGTGAGGCCAGCGCGCGGCCCGGTCACCAGACCGTCCGTGCCGAACGTCAGCCCGGCGTTGCCCAGTGTTCCGCTCAACGTCCGACCACTCACGATGACCGGATCGGCGGCCCATGCGCCCGCTTCCGCGAACACATCGCGCCATGGCGCTGGCGCCACCCCGATAAGTGCGGGGGGCGGAGCGCCCGGCGGGGCGTAGGCCGAGACACGGGCCGCACGCTTCGCGCGCGCGGCCCGCGACGGCCGGGCGCCGTGCCCGGCGCTGGCGGTTGTGGACTTCGTCGCAACCGGTGCACCGGAA
>NZ_MAOS01000045.1:0-70057 GCF_001721285.1 Pandoraea sp. ISTKB | reverse complement strand
TGGTGGAGGTAAGCGGGATCGAACCGCTGACCTCTTGCATGCCATGCAAGCGCTCTCCCAGCTGAGCTATACCCCCGTACGGCGAAGAAGTGAGACTATAGCGTGCTTTTCAGAACTTGGGAAGCCCCTCACCGAAATATTTTGGCGCAGCGAGATGTCACGGTCATGACCCCATGCCCCTCCCGCCAGCGCCAGACGGTTCGCCGGGGGCTTACTGACTCAGACCGCGCGACTCGATGGGCCACAGCCCTTCGACTCGCCCATGTCGCACAGCCACATACCGGTCGTACAGGTTGACGGTCGGATCACAATGCCCCGGCACCAGCAGAATCGGCTCACCGAGCCACGGTGCGCTGTCTTCGTCCGGCGACGCCAGTTCAAGCACACCATGCTCGTCCGACGCCGTCCGGTAATGCGGCTTGCCTGCCTGCTGCGACGACCAGAAACGCGGCAGCCCCGAATCGGTCGCCACGCTCTTGAGCCCCGCGTCGCACACGATGATGCCGGCGCGCGCCGTGCTCATCACCGTCGACGCCAGAAACAACCCGTGACGGAAACGCCAGTCGTCGCGCCATTCGAGCGAGCCGTAGTGCCCGTCGAGAAACACATACGATCCCGGCTGAATCTCGGTGTAGACGCCGCTCTCGATATCGAACTCGGCCGTGCCCGTGCCGCCGCCCGTCACGACCGGGCAGGCAATGCCGCGCGCTTCGAGAAAGCGCACATAAGCCGAAGCCCGATCCGCGGCGAGTCGTGCCGTATCACGACGCTTGTCCCAACTGTCGATGTGCTGCGCACTACCGTGATACGCCTGCAATCCGCCGAAGCGCAAACCTTCGTAATGATCGATGGCGTCGACCAGTTGCGCCACGGCATCCGTCGAATCGACACCGCAGCGCCCCTGCCCGACATCCACCTCGGGCAACACGCTAATACGCACACCGGCACGTTGCGCCGCTTTGCCGAGCGGGGCGACCTGACGCACGTCGTCGACACACACGGAGAGCGAGACGCGCGCGGCCATCGCCACAGCCAGCGCCACACGCGCTTCGCCGACGAACTCGTTGCTGATGTGAATGTTGTCCACGCCCGCGTTGACGAACGGGATCGCCTCGGTGACCTTCTGGCAGCAGATACCGACGGCGCCTGCCGCCAGTTGTTTCCGCGCGATGGTCACGGACTTGTGCGCCTTCGCATGCGGACGCACCGCCACACCCCGCGCAGCCGCGGCACTCGCCATGCGCGCGACGTTCGCATCGAACGCGTCGAGATCGAGCAACAGCGAAGGCGTGGCGACCTGCGCAAGCGCATCGCCCACGCGCGCCACGGGCGGCACGGCAATCCCACCGGCCGCAGCGCTTGCAGACGTCGAAACCGTATTGACTGAATCTGGCATCACAATCCTTTGAAGGGCGTTCGCAGAAATTCGCACAAAACGTCGGCCATCAGACGGACGAGGCAACCGGCGAAGCAGGCAACGCACGCGCCAGCACACGCGCGACGTGCAACGCTTGCGCCTGCGCACCGTCGTGAATCTGATGTCGGCAACTCGTGCCGTCTGCCACCACGATGGCGTTGGCGCTGCGCTGACGTATCGCCGGCAACAGCGTCAATTCCGACATGGCGCGCGACGTGTCGTAATGCTCCGCCTCGTAACCGAAGCTGCCCGCCATGCCGCAGCACGACGATTCGATCGATGATACCTTCAGCCCCGGCACCCATCCAAGCACCGCCGTGACGGGCGAGTAGGCATCGAACGCCTTCTGATGGCAGTGACCGTGCACCAGCGCTTCGCCCACACCATCGGGCAGCGCCTGCCAGGCCACGTCGAGCCGCCCCGCCGCCTTCTCACGAACCAGAAATTCCTCAAACAGGAACGCGTTGTCGGCCAACTTGCGGGCCGCATCGCCGAAGCCATACCCCAGCACTTCGTCGCGCAGCGACAGCAGGCAGGACGGCTCCAGCCCCACGATCGGCACGCCGCGCTCGACGAACGGCATCACGGCATCGAGCAGGCGCCGGGCTTCGGCTTTCGCTTCGTCCACCAGCCCCGCCGCGAGGAAGGTACGGCCGCAGCACAGCGGCCGCTCACCCGCGCGGCGATTGACGTGGACGGTGTACCCCGCCGCTTCGAGCACCTGTTTCGCGGCGAGCGCGTTTTCGGGCTCCATATAGTTATTGAACGTATCGACGAACAGCAAGACCTGCCGCTCACCGTGCGCCGCTGCTGCCTCGCCCAGCGCGCGCTGCCGATCGAGGAACGACGCCTTCAGCGCGGGCACCGAACGCTCCAGCGCCAGCCCCAGCCAGCGCTTGGCCGTGTTGCTGCCCGGCAAACGCTGCGCCGCATCCAGCAGCCCGCCCACACGACTGGCCCACGGCGCGTAGCGCGGCAGATACGCGATCAGTTTGTCGCGCAACGACACGCCGTGTCGCTTGGCACGCGCATGACGCGCCTCGATCTTGAAACGCGCCATGTCGATGCCCGTCGGGCAATCGCGCTTACAGCCCTTGCACGACACGCACAGGTCGAGCGCGGCCTTCACGTCGTCGCTCGCGAGCCCCTCGTCGCCCAACTGACCGGAGACCGCCAGACGCAGCGTATTCGCGCGGCCGCGCGTGACGTGCTGTTCGTCGCGCGTCACCCGATAGCTCGGGCACATCGTGCCCGCGTCGAACTTGCGGCAATGCCCGTTGTTGTTGCACATCTCCACGGCGGACGCGAGGCCGTGCGTCGCGTCGCTGCCGGTATCCGGCGCGCTCTGCTCGCCGGTCAGGGCATCACGTTTGACGTTCCACGCCGTCCAGTCGAGCGCCGGCGTGATGGGCTTTGCTGCGTAGCCCGGCGCAAAGCGGAACAGCTCGCGCGTATCCATCTTCGGCGGACGCACCATCTTGTCGGGATTGAAGCGGTTCTCCGGATCGAACAGTTGCTTGATCTCTCCGAACGCCGCATTGATGCGCGGCCCGTACTGCCATGCCACCCATTCGCCGCGACACAATCCGTCGCCGTGCTCGCCCGAATACGCACCCTTGTATTCGCGCACGAGCGCCGCCGCTTCCTCGGCGATCTCGCGCATCTTCACGGCGCCATCGCGACGCATGTCCAGAATCGGCCGCACGTGCAGCGTGCCGACACTCGCGTGGGCGTACCAGGTGCCCTCCGTACCGTTGCGATGGAACACCTCGGTCAATCGGCGCGTGTACTCCGCCAGATGCTCCAGCGGCACCGCGCAGTCTTCGATGAAGGACACCGGCTTGCCGTCGCCCTTCATGCTCATCATGATGTTCAGCCCCGCCTTGCGCACTTCCCACAGCGCCTTTTGCGGTCCGGCGTCCGGCATCTTCACCACGCTGTCGGGCAGCCCGAGATCGGCCATCAGGGTGGCGAGGTCGTCGAGCTTCGCACGCAACACCGCAGGATCGTCCCCCGCAAACTCCACCAGCAGAATCGCCTGCGGATCCCCTGTGAGCGCCTTTTCGATCACGGGCCGGAACGCTGCGTTATCCATCGCCAGATCGATCATCGTGCGGTCGACCAGTTCCACCGCCACCGGTCCGAGCTTCACGATGTGCTGCGTGAGATCCATCGCCTGATAGAACGTCGGGAAGTTCACGACCCCGAGCGTCTTGTGCTGCGGCAGCGGCGCGAGCCTGAGCGTGATCTGACGGCTGTACGCGAGCGTGCCTTCCGAGCCGACCAGCAGATGCGAGAGATTGGCCACGCCGTCGTCGGTGTAAGCGCGCGGGTTGAGGCAATCGAACAGATCGAGGTTGTAACCCGCCACACGACGCAACACGCGCGGCACACGCTCGCGCAGCTCCGCCTGCTCACGCATGGCGATTTCGTGCACGCTGGCGAGCAGCGCCTTCGTGCGGGCATCCGTCGGGGGCGTGTGCAACGAGCCGAAGTGCAGTTGCGCACCGTCCGCGAGCACGGCATCGATGGACAGCACGTTGTGCACCATGTTGCCGTATTCGATGGAGCGCGAACCGCACGAGTTGTTGCCCGTCATGCCGCCGATGGTGCACTGCGCTGCCGTTGATACGTCGACCGGAAACCATAGCCCGTGCGGCTTGAGCCACGCATTCAGGTGATCCAGCACGATGCCCGGCTCGACGGTCACGGTACGCGCCTCGGCGTCGAACGCGACCACACGGTTCAGCCACTTGCTGTTGTCGATGACGAGCGCTTCGCCGATGGTCTGACCGCACTGGCTCGTGCCCGCGCCCCGCGCGAGCACCGGCACGTGCTGGTCGCGTGCAATGTCGAGGGCGCGGATCAAGTCCTCCTGATCGCGCGGCACCACGACCCCGATAGGGAATATCTGATAGATCGATGCGTCCGTCGCATAGCGGCCACGGCTCGCGCGATCGAAGAGCACGTCGCCGCGCATTTCACGGCGCAGACGTTCCTGCAACGGCGTGAGGGCCACGCCGCCGCGCTGCATCGGCATCAGATGCACGGGCTGGCTGACGAGGTTCGGACCCATGGCGGGATTGGGAGAGTGCGGCTCGCGGGCGTTCGATTGGGGATTCATGGCGTGGCTGGCGTAACAGGTCTGGCCGGCTACCCGGCTGCCCGGCAGGGGCTTTGCGGGGAGATGTCGCGGCTGTCGAAGATTCGACAGCCGCGACGATCAGGGGGACATCGTGCGCTTCATTTTGACTTCGAATGGCGCTTCATTCGTGCACCGGTTCGTGCACCTATCTGTTAATCAGGCAGGCTGACGCGCATTGCTCGTCTGCGCGGCGTCGCCGGCCACCGAGAACTTGCTCTCGGGCTGCATGCGGAAGGCCAGCACCACACCGACGGCCATCAGAATCATGCTGCCCACGAACGGCAGTTCCCAGTTGCCCGTGCGATCGATCAGATACCCCGAGAGCACCGGCGAGATGATCGCCGCCAGCGCCGAGCCGGTGTTCATCATGCCGCTGGCCGTGCCCGAGTATTCCGGCGCGACGTCCATCGGGATCGCCCACATCGGGCCGATCGTCATTTCCGCGAAGAAGAAGCCGAACGCCAGACAGGCCATCGACACGTACAGATGGTGCGTGAACATCATCGGCACGAGCGAGATCAGCGTGAGCGCCATGCAGACCGAGACCATCCAGCTACGGGCGCGCTTCAGATTGCCCGTGCGCTCGTAGAGCTTGTCGGTCACGATCCCGCCGAGCGTGTCGCCGATCACACCGGCAAAGAACACGCTGGAGGCGAACAGCGCCGACTTCTTCAGATCGAGGTCATAGCTGTGCAGGAAGTATTGCGGAATCCACGACAGGAACAGCCACAGCGTCCATCCATAGCAGAAGTACACGATGGTGACGGGCATCATGCGCTTGAACAGCGGGCCCCAGGGCACCGAACCGCTCTTGGCCTTGAGCGCCGGCAGCACGGCGAGTTCTTCCGTCGTGATGCGTGGGTGATCCTGCGGACGCTCAGTGAACGTCAGCGCCCACACCGCCACCCAGACCAGACTCACGATACCGCACAGGTAAAACGATTCGCGCCAGCCGTGCGTGGCCATGATGAACACCACGACAGCCGGTGCCACGGCGTTACCGATACGCGAGGCCGCGTGCGTAATGCCCTGCGCAAAGCCCCGCTTCTCTTTCGGAATCCAGCGCGACATGGCCGACGTGGCCGCCGGGAACGTCGCCCCTTCGCCCAGGCCGAGCAACAGACGCGCCAGCAACAGCGTGACGAGACCGCCCGCCATACCGGTCAGGATAGTCGCCACCGCCCACAACGCGCCGCACACGAGCAACGTGCGCTTCGCACCGAAGCGGTCGCTGACCCAGCCGCCGATGATTTGAAAGACCAGATAGGGGTAAGCAAATGCCGAGAAGACAAGACCGATTTCCGTCTTGCTGAGATTGAACTCTTTACCGAAGCCGGCCGCAGCCGTACTGACGTTGACACGATCGAGGTAGGTGATGAAATACATGACGCATAGCATCACCAGCACGACCCTTGTCGCTCTGAAAAGCTTCATTGCATGTCTCCTGAAACATCCTGTGAAGCGCCGCCCGCAGCAAGCCGGCAACGCAAAGGTGTTGCTGCGTCACGGGCTCTTCTGTAATGAAGCCCTGTGACGCGTGAATGACAATTAAAGCGTTTACTTCAGAGGCGCTGCTTACCCGGCATTACCGCGACATCAGCGCCCCTCGTCTCCTGGTAAGGACTACTAACGGCAGATCAGGCAGCGACCTTGAGCGACGGCATGTCTTTTGCCTGAGCGAGGTAGTCCATGGCGGCCACGACACCCGAACCGGCGAGCTTCACGCCAGAGATTTGCAGGCCCATCTCGCAGCCGGAGAGCGTGGCCATGAGCGTGAGGTCGTTGCAGTCGCCGAGGTGACCGATACGGAACATCGTGCCGCGAATCTTGCCGAGCGCCTGACCGAGCGACATGTCGAAGCGTTCGTAGATGCGCTTGCGCACTTCGTCGGCGTCCACGCCCTGCGGCATCACCACACCGGTGAGCACGGGGCTGTACACGGCCGGGTCCTGACACTGAATCTCGAGACCCCAGGCGTTCACGGCACGACGCGTGGCCTCGGCCAGACGCTGGTGACGCGCGAAGACGTTGTCCAGCCCTTCTTCGAGAATCATGTCGAGCGCTTCGGACAGCCCGTAGAGCAGGTTCGTGTTCGGCGTGTACGGCCAGTAGCCGTTCTTGTTCGCCTCGATGATTTCCTGCCAGCCCCAGAAGGCGCGCGGCAACTTCGCCTGCTTGCCGGCTTCGAGGGCCTTCGGCGAGACCGCGTTGAAGCTGATGCCCGGCGGCAGCATCAGGCCCTTTTGCGAGCCCGAAACGGTAACGTCCACGCCCCATTCGTCGTGACGATAGTCCGCCGAGCCGAGGCCCGAAATCGTATCGACGAGCAGCAATGCCGGATGACCGGCGGCGTCGATGGCACGGCGCACCGCCGCGATGTCCGACGTCACGCCCGTGGAAGTTTCGTTATGCACCACACACACTGCCTTGATGGCGTGCGCGGTATCGGCGCGCAGACGCGCTTCGATCATGTCCGGCTGCACGCCACGGCGCCAGCCTTCGGTGCCCGGCAGACCGATGAACTCCGGCTTGAGGCCGAGGTTTTCGGCCATCTTCTTCCAGAGCGTCGAGAAATGCCCGGTCTCGAACATGAGGACGGTGTCGCCCGGCGAGAGCGTGTTCGACAACGCGGCTTCCCACGCACCGGTGCCCGAAGCCGGATAGATCACCACCGGCTGTTCCGTCTTGAAAATCTTCTTGATGTCGGCGAGTACCTTGCGACCGAGGGCGCCGAATTCGGGACCACGATGATCGATCGTCGGATAGCTCATGGCGCGCAGAATACGATCCGGCACCGGGCTCGGACCAGGGATCTGCAGGAAATGGCGACCCGAGGGATGGAAATCGAGCTTCAACATGAACGTCTATCTCCTCTTGAAAAATTCGCTTTTGAATTTTGCATGCAAAATACTTTAGCAGAGCGCGAGACTTTCGCAAGGGGTGAGAAGCGCTTTTAATACAGTCGTTTACCCTAGAGATACGGTTGCCTGATACCGTGCGTTACAATCCCGCCCATACGGCTTGACGATGGCTGGATGATTTTGAATGCAAAACATGGATAACACGTCGACGATTTCCGCCCCAGAGATTCCGCGTGTCGAGCGTCTTCGCTTGCACGACACAGTCGTCGAGCACCTGCGCCGCCTCATCATCGAGGGGGTGCTCTCCCCCGGCGTCAAACTCAACGAGCGCGAGTTGTGCGAGACGCTCGGTATCTCCCGTACGCCATTGCGCGAAGCCTTCAAGGTGCTCGCGGCGGAGGGACTCATCGAGATTGCACCGAATCGCGGGGCGAGCGTCGCGCGCATGACGGAGAAGGAAATTCGCGAGATGTTCGAGCTCATGAGTGCGCTCGAAGCTTTCTCGGGCGAATTGGCCGCCGAGCGGATGACACCGGTCGAACTCGCCGAGATCAAGGCGCTGCACTACGCCATGCTCGCGTGCCGCGCACAACAGGATCTGCCGGGCTATTACGCGCGCAATCAGGCGATTCACGATCGCATCAACGAAGCCGCGCGCAACGGGGCCCTGCGTCAGACCTATGTGTCGATCAACCGGCGCCTGATGGCCCTGCGCTTTCGCTCGAACTTCCGTACGGACAAATGGGATCGCGCCATCGACGAACATGAGCAGATGATCGATGCGCTCGAAAAGCGCGATGGCAAACGTCTGGGCGAGATTCTGCGCAAACACCTGCTGGCCAAGCGCGACGCCGTCCTGCAAATCCACGCCGAGCCGGCAGAGAACGCCCCGAGCAACTGACGTCACCCCGGGTTTCGGTATCGGGAATCACATCCCGCAAAGACAAACGGCACGCGAGTGAGATCACTCGACGTGCCGTTTGTCTTCACTGGCCCGGCGGCTCCGACTCACACCCTGCGTGCGGCCGATGCGGCTGGCTTTCCTTCTTTCGCTTTACAGACGACGCTCCGCTGCCTCCAGCGCACGACGTGCGAGCACCGCCGGCGATTCCAGCACTTCGCCGGCCAGACGCGCCACCAGCGCTGCGACATTGCGGCCGTACTGCTTGCCCGCAATGACATCGGCCGGGTCGAGCGCGTAAGCCGCGTCGACCTCCACGCCCGGCGCCGTGACCGCCGGAAAATCTCCGGCGAAGCGCGTGATTGGCGAACGCGCCGCACCGCGCATCTCGAAGTCGGTGTCATCGGCTTCGGCGTCGGCCCACACCATGCCGTGCTGTGCAGCCAGCGCGGCAAAGTAGTCGAGCGTATTGCGCTTGTCTTCGCCCGAACGGCAGCTGAACGAGAAGCCGCCGGCAACCTTGTTGCGCCAGCTACGGGCGCGCCACATGCCGGTGGTCGCGTCGGCAAACGCTTTGAACGCCGTAGCGATACCGCCCTGGAAGGCCGGTGCGCCGAAGATGATGGCATCGGCGGCGGCCAGACGCGACAGCATGGCTTCGTCGTGCCATTGCCCATCGACGAGCTGGTGCGGCTCGATGCTGAAAAGTTGTGCGTGTGCGCCGGCGTCGTTCACGCCTTGCGCGACGGAATGAGCAATCATGGCGGTCGCGCCGCCTTGCGAGTAATAAACGATTGCGATATTGGACATGGCGTAGTGCTTCCCTATTGGATGTCCGCCCCATGGCACCGCCGGGATCGCGCTTCCCTACGCTTCCTCTGGCTTGTCTGGACATCAGTCAAGGCCAGATAATGCCAGTGATAACCCCTAGGGAATAGCCCGCATTCGTGGACATGACTGTTCCGCTAAAGATAACAATCGAATGACTGCGGGACGCTGTCGGCTCACGAACGCGAAACTGACAGGCAGATGACGGCACGCTGACAGCGAAGCCGGGCGGTGAAAACACGCCGCAGAGCGAGGGATCGCGCGGCGCGCGATGCGCACTAACGCTTTGGCCGCGACCGAAGGGCGTGAATGCTCAATTCACGTGGGATTCGCCTTCAATTCCCCTGTATATCGCGGGGCAATTATAGGGACATTCGCGGCGTCAGGCACAGCAGGTTGCGTGCATTTCCGAAACAGTTCCCAGAATACGACGTGAGATCCATTCAATGACACACGAACGTCACGTCCGACACCTGACGGCGCTTTCCCCCATCCGCGTGAGGGTTTTCGTGACGTTTCGTGAGCATGCCGCCACGCAATCTCAACGCCGCGACGGGGCGCCGAGACGTACCGACAACTGATCGGCCAGCTCGCGCATCTGACGCCCGATCCGCTGCCCGGTCTGCGCGTCGATTTCGTTGGTCAGGAAACTGACCGCCAGTCCCGCGACGGCGCGTTCGCCACTCGCATCGAACACCGGCGCGCCGAAACAGATCATGCCCTCCCGCATCTGCCCGTTATCGATCGAGTAACCATCGCGTCGCACCTGCGCCATTTCCTCCGCCAGAGCCGGGTACGTACCCACACTCGCGCGCGTGAGCGGCGCCGGCCAGGCGCCCGCGAGCAGGTCGGCCGCCTCGCCCGGCGGTAGCGTCGAGAGCATGGCCTTGCCGGTGGCGGTGTACGGGGCGGGCAAGCGCATGCCAATGCGGAACGTCACGCCCAGCGGGCGATTGCCGTTATGACAGGCCAGATAGATGACCTCGGCGCCATCGAGCACGGACAGCGTCACGGTCTCCTGCGCAAACGCACGCGAGGCTTCCCAGACCGCCCGGAACTCCTCGGTGATATTGGTCTGCGACAGAAACGCGTTCGCCCATCCCATCACATACGACCCCATCGTCATGCCGCCGTTGGCGTGACGCTTCACCAGCCGCAGCTTGACCAGCGTATCGCACAGCCCATGCAGCGTGCTCTTGGGCACGCCGGTCTCCCGCGCCAGATCGGCCAGCGCCACCGGTTCAGACGAGGCCGCAATCACATCGAGGATGTGCACCGCGCGCACCACGGCAGGCGCGGTGGTCTTGAGCGGCTCGTCGGAATGGGGGGCAGCAGCGAGAGAGGCGTTGGCAGGCAGATCGAGTTTGCGCTTTGGCATGAATCGGAAGTCTCTGGGATCTCTGGAAAAGTTGTCGACATCGTGCAGCGGCGCGGGTCACGTCTTCATGCCGGGCGCGCACGCCGCCAGCATGGTACGGGCAAGTCATTCTCATTGACGCCCTAGGAAAACCCCTTAGTTGCACCCGAAACGTTCAATACGTAGAATCACATTCAATACATAGAATACTGTTCAATAGATCGAACGGCAAGCGACAAACTGAGACACTGCCGCGGGCCGCTCCTCGTTCCTTCCTGAAGGAAACGCCGGCATCGCCGGCCAACTGCCATGCAACTCAAAGACACCCAACTCTTCAAGACACTCGCCTGGGTCGACGGTCAATGGATCGCGGCTGACAGCGGCAAGACTTTCGACGTGCTCGACCCCGCCACCGGCGAAGTGCTGGCGAAGGTGCCGGAACTCGGTGCGGAAGAAACCACGCGTGCCGTGGCCGCAGCGGAAGCGGCACAAAAGCCGTGGGCCGCCCGCACCGGCAAGGAGCGCGCCAATGTGCTGCGCCGCTGGTTCGATCTGATGATCGCGAACACGGAAGATCTCGCCTACCTCATGACCCGCGAGCAGGGCAAGCCGCTGTCCGAGGCACGCGGCGAAATCGCTTACGCCGCCAGTTTCATCGAGTGGTTCGCCGAAGAAGCCAAGCGGGTGGATGGCGATGTGCTCGCCACGCCCGCCGCCGACAAGCGCATCGTCACGCTCAAGCAACCGGTCGGCGTGTGCGCGGCCATCACGCCGTGGAACTTCCCGGCAGCGATGATCACGCGCAAGGTCGCGCCGGCGCTGGCCGCTGGCTGCGCCATCGTCGTCAAGCCGTCGGAACTCACGCCGCTGTCCGCCTTCGCGCTGGCCGAACTGGCGCACCGCGCCGGTATTCCGGCCGGCGTGTTCCAGGTCGTCACCGGTGACGCCCGCGCCGTGGGTGGCGTGCTGACGTCTCACCCGAGCGTGCGCAAGCTGTCGTTCACCGGGTCGACCGGCGTGGGCCGTCTGCTCATGGCGCAGTGCGCCCCCACGATCAAGCGCCTGTCGCTGGAACTCGGCGGCAACGCACCGTTCATCGTGTTCGACGATGCCGACATCGATGCCGCCGTCGAGGGCGCGCTCGCGGCGAAATACCGCAATGGCGGTCAGACGTGCGTCTGCGCGAACCGCTTCTATATTCAGGACGGTATCTACGACGCCTTCGCCGAGAAGTTCGCCGCACGTGTGGCCGAGATGAAGGTCGGCAACGGGCTGGAAGACGGCGTGGTGATCGGCCCGCTGATCGAAGGCAAGGCCGTGGACAAGGTCGTGACGCTCGTGGAAGACGCCAAGTCGCGCGGCGCACGCGTGCTAGTCGGCGGCATCGCGCATGCGCTGGGCGGCACTTATTACGCGCCGACCGTGCTCGCCGACGCCACCGCGCAAATGCGCATGGCCCGCGAAGAAATCTTCGGCCCGGTCGCCCCGCTCTTCCGCTTCACCCGCGACGAAGACGTCATCGCACTGGCGAACGACACCGAATTCGGCCTCGCCGCCTATCTGTATACGCGCGACATCGCACGCGCCTGGCGCACGTCCGAAGCGCTCGAGTACGGCATGGTCGGCCTGAACACCGGCCTGATCTCCAACGAAGTCGCTCCGTTCGGCGGCATCAAGCAATCCGGGGTGGGCCGCGAAGGCTCGCGCTACGGCATCGAGGAATACCTCGAAATGAAGTACCTGTGCCTGCAAGTGTGAGGTAAGGGGTCGGCCGGATGACGTCAACGCATCCGGCCGGCCCGGGCACCGCACCGGGGCATCAGACTCCGCACGTCCCAAAGTCGACCGGCAAGGTCGCAACACCACCAAAGGAAACCAGTATGAAGCGCGTCATCCAGCGCGGCATGAAGCCGCTCGCTCTCGCACTTGCGGCCGGTGCCGCCATCGCCTCGGTTGCCACCACGGCACACGCCGATGCGAAGCCGATCAAGATCGGCATCGTCACCTTCATGTCGGGCGCCGCGGCCGGTCCGTTCGGTGTGCCGGCGAAGAACGCCGCCGAAGTCACCGCTGCCGAACTCAACGCCGGCAAGGTGCCTGCGCCGTACGCCACGAAGGGCTTCGGTGGTGCGCCGATCGAACTCGTCTACATCGACGAAGCGGGCAGCACGAGCAAGCAGGTCAGCGAGTACCGCAACCTGCTCAATCAAGGCGTGGACTATGTGGTCGGCTACACGTCGTCGGGCAACTGCCTGGCCATCGCCCCGGTCGCCGAAGAAATGAAGAAGGTCACACTGTTCTTCGATTGCGGCACGCCGCGCGTGTTCGAAGACGCCAGCTTCAAGTATGTGTTCCGCCCGGTCGCCACGGCCACGATGGACAACGTCGGCGCCGCGCGTTACGTCGCCGAGCGCAAGCCCGATCTGCAAACGTACGCCGGTATCAACCAGAACTACGCGTGGGGTCAGGACGCCTGGGCCGACTTCGAAGGCACGCTCAAGGTCCTCAAGCCGAACGCGAAATCCGTGAGCTCGCAAATGCCGCAACTGGGCGCGGGTCAGTACAACGCCGGTATTTCGAGCCTGCTCGCCGCACACCCGGACGTGCTGCATTCGAGCTTCTGGGGCGGCGATCTGGAAGGTCTCGTGGTGCAGGCCGGTCCGCGCGATCTGTTCAAGAAGTCGCTGACGGTGCTGACCGCCGGCGAGACCGCCACGCACGGCAAGACCCGTCTGCCGGACGGCGTGATCATCGGCGCACGCGGCATGTATGGCATGTTTGCCCCGGACAACGCGCTGAACCGCTGGCTGCGCACGGCCTACAGCGCCAAGTTCAACGACACCCCGAGCTACCCGTCGTACAAGATGAACCAGAGCATTCTGGCGCTCAAGGCCGCCTATGAGAAGGCGCAGGCCGCCAACGGCGGCAAGCAGCCGACGCCCGAGCAGGTCATCGCGTCGTTCGAACATCTCGCCTTCGACGCACCGGCCGGCAAGATCGGTCTGACGCTGGGCAAGGGCCATCAGGCCGCACAAGGCACGGCGTTCGGCATCGTGAAGAACGTGAATGGCAAGGTCACCGTGACCGACGTGAAGCAGTACTCGATCGCGGAAGTCACGCCGCCCGAAGGCGTCAAGTCGGCCGACTGGATCAAGGGCGGCCTGAAGCACTAAGTCCAAGCCCTACGCCCGCATCACCGGGGCATCAAGACGTAATGAAGACGTCCTTCAGGACGTTTTACAAGGCACCAAGCCGGGACGGGCGAGTCCGCTCGCCCTCCCGGAAATGAAGCAGTACCCGCAGAGCCGGACCGACGCGTCTAAGTCGTTCCCCGCTTTGCGTTCCAAGGAGAATGCGAGATGTCGCAGATCTACGCCGTCCTGGTGGACGGGGTGATGTACGCCGCGTGGCTGTTCCTGGTTGCTCTGGGACTGACCCTCGTCTACGGCGTGCTCAAAATCTTGAACATGGCACACGGCAGCCTCTACGCGTTGGGCGCGTACGCTGGCGTGACGCTGATCGGCCCGTGGGTCGCCCAGGGCGGCAACCTCTACGTGAGCTATCTGTTGCTCGTGCTGGCGGCCATCGTCGCCGGCGGTGCGATCGGCTTCATCATGGAGCGCGGCATTCTGAAGCGCTTCTACGGGCAGGATCCGGTGGTGCTGCTGCTCGTGACATACGCCCTCTTCCTGATCATGGAAGACGCGATCAAGCTCGTCTGGGGCGTCGATCCGTACTCGGTGTCCGAGCCGTACAGCTTCCTCGGCAACTTCGATCTCGGCGACCTTTCCTATCCGAACTACAACTTCCTAATCGTGGGCGTGGCGCTGGTCGCCGGCATCGGCCTCACGGCGTTCCTGAAGTACACGCGTAGCGGCCGTCTGCTGCGCGCGGTGATTCACGACCGCGAAGTCAGTCAAGCGATGGGCATTCGCGTGAGCCGCTACTTCGTGGTGACGTTCATGGCAGGCGCCGTGCTCGCGGCCATCGGCGGTGCGCTCACCGCCCCCACGGTGTCGGTCGCGCCCGGTATGGGCGTCGAGATCGTGGTGCTCACGTTCGCGGTGGTCGTCATCGGCGGACTCGGCTCGCTGCCCGGCGCAGCGTTCGGTGCGTTGCTCGTGGGTCTGGTGCGCGCCAGCGCCGTGCACTACTGGCCGCAAGGCGAGCTGTTCTCCATCTACATCGTCATGGCGCTGGTGCTGGCTGTGCGTCCGAAAGGCATCTTCGCTCCGCTGGAGGCTCGCAAGATATGAGTTCCGCAATCTGTTCCCAACTGCGCGCGCCCGGCACGTGGCTCGCCGTGGCCGGCTTCGTGGTGATCGGCGCCGCAGGCCTCGCACTGCCGCAGTGGCAATTTCTGGTGTCGGTGGCGTTGTCTAAGGGCATCGTCGCGCTGGGTCTCGCGCTGCTGTTGCGCACGGGACTCGCCTCGTTCGGTCAGGCGTTGTTCTTCGCGGTCGGTGCGTATTGCGTCGGTCTCGGCATGAACTATTACGGCCTGACGGAGCTGTTCGCGCTGCTCGCACTCTCGATGGTCGTCTCGGCAGTGCTGGCGTTCGTGCTCGGTTTCCTGCTCGCACGCTATCGCGACATCTTCTTCGCGATGCTCACGCTCGCGCTGTCGATGATCTGCTATGGCCTGCTGCTCAACAACGTCGAACTCGGCGGCAGCGACGGCTTCAACGTGAACGCACCGACGCTCGGCAGCAGTGCCGAGCCGTGGCAACTCACGGGCACGAACCTGTTCGCCGTGGGCTTCATTGCGGCCATCGTGTGCGTGATGGTCGTGGCGCTGTACATGCGCTCCACGCCGGGACGTCTGGGCCCCGCCATCAAGGACAACGAGATCCGCGTGGAGTATCTGGGCACGTCGGCGCGCGCGAACATTCATCTGACGTACGTGATCGCCGGTGCGCTCGCCGGACTGGGCGGCGCGTTGCAGGCGTTCAACATCGGGCACATCGATCCGGACATGGCGTTCTGGACGACCTCTGGCGAATTCGTCTTCATCGCCGTGCTCTCCGGCACCCGCTTCGCCTTCTCGCCGTTCATCGGTGCACTACTGCTGGAAGTCGCACGCGCCATGGCCTATCGCTACGCCCCGAATACGTGGCAGATCGTGATGGGCGCGATCATGCTCGCCATCATCGCGTTCCTGCCGGGCGGGCTGACGAGTCTGGGCCTGGGCCGTCGCAAGTCCACGGCGGCGCATCCGGTCACGCAGACGTCGACCGCCACCGCCTCGGGCGATGCCTGACACGAAGGGGCTCCCTATGACATCGAAACACATCATTGAAGCCACGGGTCTGCACAAGACCTTCGGCAGCGTCACGCCCGCGAAGGACATCACCGTCAACATCGACGCGCAGAGCGTGGTCGGACTGATCGGTACGAACGGCGCGGGCAAGACGACCTTCGTCAACATGCTCACCGGCTACATCAAGCCGGATCGCGGTGAAATCGTCTTCCGTGGCAAGCGCATCACGGGTCTCGCACCGCGCAAGATCACGCGGCTGGGCATCGCGCGTTCGTTCCAGATTCCGCAGCTCTTCGGCTCGCAGACGGCGCGCGAGAACATCGAGATCGCTCTGGCGATCTCCGGTCTGCCCGCCGAGCTGGCCAACGAGAGTCTGGCGCGTCTTGGCGTGCTGGAGTTTGCCGACATGATTTCGGGCACGCTGCCCGAAGGCGTTCGCAAGCTGCTGGACATCGCGCTCGCCATGGTCTGCAAACCGGAAGTGCTGCTGCTCGACGAGCCGACCTCGGGCGTGGCGGCGGAAGAGAAGTTCGACGTGATGAACCGCGTGCTCGACGCTGCGCGCGCGCTCGGCATCACGGTGCTCTTCGTCGAACACGATATGGAAATCGTGCGTCGTTACAGCCACCGTGTGCTGGCGTTCTGCGACGGCCGCATTCTGGCCGACGGCACCCCCGACGTGGTGCTGGCCGACGCACAGGTGCGCGAATTGATCATTGGCGAGACGGTGGCGGCGGCGCCCGCTGCCGGCCATGCAGGACATGCAGGACATGCAGGACATACGACAGCCGGAGTGCACCATGCTTGAAGTCGACAACCTGAACGTGCGCTTCGGCGCGACCGACATTCTTCGCGGGGTGCGCTTCTCGGTGCCGAAAGGCGCCATCGTCGGTCTCATCGGCCGCAATGGCGCGGGCAAGACCACCACGTTGCGCGCGATCATGGGACTGGTGAAGTCCAACGGCGGTTCGCTGTCGTTCGACGGTGTGGACCTGGTCAAGGCGCCCTCGCACGAACGCACGTCGCTGGGCATCGGCTACGCGCCGGAAGATCGCCGTCTGATTCCGGACATGACCGTCGAAGAGAACCTCTGCGTGCCCGCCTGGGCATTGAAGGCGAAAGACGTGCAGACGCGTCTGGACAAGGTGTATCGCATCATTCCGGAAGCCCGCGAATGGGCGCCGCGTCGCGCCTTGCAATTGTCGGGAGGTCAGCAGAAACTGGTGGCCGTCGGACGCGCCCTGATGACGAGTTCGCGCCTGCTGATGCTCGACGAACCATTCGAAGGCGTGGCCCCTGCACTGTCGAAACGCATTGCCGAAGTGATCGGACAGATGCGTGGCGAAGGCCTCGCCGTGATTCTCTCCGGCGCCGACTTGCAACACGCCGGCGCCGTGCTTGACGACGTCTACCGAATCGATCGCGGCCAGATGGTCGCGTAACGCCAGCCGTCGCCCCGGTCGTATCGCTCATTACCCACAAGCTTCACAAGGAAAACGATCATGAATGCGTTTCGTTTCCAGACGGTCCCCACCGTCGTCGTCGAATTCGGTGCAGCGCGCCGTCTCGGCGCCCTGCTGCGCGAGCAGTTTCCCGCAGGCAAGCGTCTGTGTGTCGTCACGGACGGCTTCCTGCACAAAAGCGGCTTGCTCGCCCCGGCGCTGGCCGATCTGGCCAAACACGACTGGCAAGTCGCGGTGATCGACGACGTGATCGCCGATCCGCCCGAGCACGTGGTGCTCGAAGCCGCCGAGCGCGCGCGTGCCGCCGACGCCGAGATCGTGCTGGGTCTGGGCGGCGGTTCGTCGATGGACGTTGCCAAGCTGCTCGCCGTGCTGCTGCCGGGCACGCAGTCGATCAAGGAGATGTACGGTGTCAAGAAGGTGACGGGCTCGCGCCTGCCGCTCGTCCAGATGCCGACGACCGCCGGCACCGGCTCCGAAGTCACCGCCGTGTCGATCGTCACGACCGGCGAGACGACGAAGATGGGTGTGGTCGCACCGCAACTCTTCGCGGATCTGGCGATTCTCGACGCGGAACTCACACTCGGCCTGCCGCGCGCGGCCACCGCCGCAACGGGTATCGACGCGATGGTGCACGCTATCGAAGCCTATACCTCTGCGCATCTGAAGAACCCGATCTCGGACATGCTCGCCGTCAAGGCGCTGGAACTGCTCTCACGCAATCTGTTGCCCGCCTGCAACGACGGCAACGATCGCCGCGCGCGTGAAGCGATGCTCGTGGGCGCCATGTTCGCCGGACAGTCGTTCGCGAACTCGCCGGTGGCCGCCGTTCACGCGCTGGCCTATCCGATCGGCGGTATCTTCCACGTCGCACACGGCCTGTCGAACGCCCTGGTGCTCTCTCATGTCATGCGTTTCAACGCAAGCGCCGCGAGCCCGCTGTACGCCGAACTGGCCGACGTGATTCTGCCCGGCGGCGCCACGGGCAGCGATGAAGCGAAGACCGATGCGCTCATCCGGCACATCGAGTCGATGATCGTCGACACCGCCATTCCCCGCACGCTGCGCGAAGTCGGCGTCAAGCAGGATGACATCGCGCGCATGGCCAGCGATGCCATGCTCCAGACCCGCCTGCTCGTGAACAACCCCCGCGAGGTAACGGAAGCCGACGCTTTCGCGATTTACAGCGCGGCGTTCTGAACGAACGTTGCGCGGCATGCCCGGAAAAATCGAATCGACCGTCGATTTTCCCGGGCATGCCACACAGAAAGGAAATCAACAAAATTTTTAAATAAGTGCATAATCCAGGCTGCACCGTCGATTCAGATCGCATTACCCACACCCGGCACGCTGGAATTCATAATAATTAAAAGTATTGCGAATTTCCAACAGTCCCACCGAATGCCCGTCTCGGCCACCACTTCGGACATCGAAGCACCAATACCAGAGCGGCTTTCCGGCAATTCTCGAGTGACCGCCAATCAACAATGAAAATCACTCGCAAATTACATAGCACCCGCGATTTTCAAGGTCAATATCTCAAATGAATATTTCGAAATTCTAAGGGTCTCGTTTTTTGCGACTTTAGATGCAACTCGTGAAAACCACAAAAACGACGCTTATTCTTCAGTCCACTGATGCACAGATTTCATTCGACAACGCGGGAATTACCCGCCTGGCGTCAGGGCACGAAGACTGAATTGTCATAGGGTTTTTAGTTGTACGACAGTCCATCTTCGTAGCATGCAGTGCCATCAGCAGTGGTAATTCAATTGAAACTCCGACGCTTCGATTTGCCCACGGGGCATCACACGATTCAGATCGTGTGATGGCTAAACTCGTGCGTTCATGACGTATTGTCGGCATGACGATGTGCATGCCGTGGTCAGAACATCTTTGAACAGGAGACATCATGTCTTCCCTGATGCATCTGCTCGAAACGATCCATGACGACTGCACCGACGTTACCGACGCGCACAATTTGTTCTTACGCGTCGATAACTTCTCGAAGCGCATCGGCTTTGACTACACCGGCTATGGCTACTACAGCCATCGCAGTGCAACGCAGTCCGATTTTCGTATGTTCGACTCGTACCCCGAAGGGTGGACGCCCTTCTACAACGAGAACAACCTGATCGATATCGACCCCATCATCACGGCCGGCAAACATAGCGATCATTTGCTGATCTGGCGAGACCCTTCGCTTCCGGCGGCCGAGTGCTTCTGGAACGCCGCCACGCAATTCGGCCTTCACCACGGCGTCTCCCGTTTGAGCTGGGGTCCGCACGGCGAATTCGGCATGTTGAATTTCGTCCGCTCACAGGAGCCGCTATCGACCTCGGAGATCGGCTCGCTACGACTGGGAATGGGCGTGATCGCCCACTACACGCACGAAGCCATGAGCCGGCTTCTACGCCCCAAGCGCCCCCCTTTCGACGTGGAGGCCCTCTCGCTGCGCGAGCGCGAAGTCCTGCTCTGGACCGCAGAAGGCAAAACGGCCGATGAGATCGGAGAGATCCTCGGTATCTCCACCCGTACCGTCAATTTCCATATCCGGAATTGTCTCGACAAGACCGGATGCAGAAACAAGGTGCAGAGCGCGATACGTCTCGTCATGTGGCGTTGACGCGCTGCCGCAGGCGCCGCCACCGTAAAAGAACGGCGGCGGCGCGGCATCCACCGCGCACTATCTTCCTGATGACATGCCGGACACCAGGCCGGACGACGCCCGTGAAGGCCGGATGACGTCCGCCGCCGTGCACGACGCGCCCCACGGCGCCAGATGCTCGGCGGCCGCCCGGACATTGCCGCCAAGACTCAGGGCCCGCAGCGTCATCGCATCGATATCGATGCGATACGCCGCCACCCAACGACCGTCGATCCGATAAGCGGCGCCCAACTTGTGCGTCGGCACCCCCAGCCTCACGAACAGACGCGCCAGGCTCACGAACGTGACGCCAATCAACCGCTGCGCGCCCAATGCGCGCGCCGTAAAGACCGCCGCACGCAGCAGCTCGCGCGCGCCCTGTGTCCTGTCCGACGCCGTCGTCTTGCGCTCGGTCTTGCTCTGCTCGTCACACGCAAATCGAGACAATTCCCAAACCGGAGTATCGAATCGGTTCGCCTCGTCGTCACGCGCTGCCACGGCATCGCCGACGTCGACCGCCGCTTGCAGATCGTCGACCAGATGACGAAAGTGGTCGCCCAGCAAATACCGGTTGCGCGCCGGCAACAACCGGGCGCATCCGACGATAGCGTCTTCGTTGCCACGCAGTGTCACATAGACGGTATCGTCGTGATCATATTCATCGGACTCCTCACCATCTTTTCGCAAAGGAAGCGTGGCGGAATGCGGCACTTGCCATCCGAGCTTTTCAACGAAAACACGGTGACGAAAGCGTGCGATCTCCGCACGCGTTGACGGGATCATCTGGGCGCCCCGCAGGACATCGACTCGCATCGCAAACCTCCATCTTGTGTAGATGGAGGCAGGGTATCGAGTGAAAAAATTGCGGAAAACTGTCAACGTTGACAGGTGATCTTGATGCATCGCGCGACGATACGCATTCACGAATCGCTCACCAACCGGGATATGGCCCACCGTTGCCGGGCACACTCAACAGCGCGCCGGGAGACATCGCGCCGGTCTGGTCTTCAGGGAAGTATTTGAAAATCGAACCGGGCGGACTCGTGAGGTCGACGGCAAGCACCGGCATGAGTCTTCCCGTCGTCGCCATGTAGTCCTGCTGGATGTATTCAGCGCCGGGCTTGGCATTCGCGCTGGGATAGAAGAATGCCTCGATGGGTATCTGTTCCGGAATGTTCTGCGGCCACGCAGCGAGAATGATCTCGTTGTGACCGGTCGTGTATATCTGTCGCAAATCGACCAGAACGCCGAACTGTGCAACGCTTGGGGAAAGTCCACACCCCTCCCCCGGTGCACTTCCGTGAGTCGCCTGCCATTGCGCCGCCGTCGTTATCCCTCTCGCGTCGCAGAGGCGACCTGCGCATCTTCGCCATCAAGATCGTCGTAGTCGAGTACGCCATTGCTGACCTTCACGACGGCAGGCGCATCGTAAATCGCACCGCCTGTTTCCACTTCGATGAAAGCAGACGGCGCGCGCCCCGACCAGTTTCCGACCACGTCCCGGATCTCGTAGGTCACCGCCACGTCTTCGCCGTCGCCGCCCTGCTCGACGACGTCCGCCGGCACCATCACGATCAGCGGCTGCCCGACCTGAGTCTCGTCAATCGGATCGATGTCGAGCGATGCCGCGCCCCAGAACAGCCTTGCCTTGTCGCCGTCCGTCATGTTCAGCCATGGCGCAATCTCCACACGCAGCCCTTCCGGTGGTACCGCATCGATCGGACCCGGCGGCAGGATAGCCTCTTCCAAGCCTTCATTGGTCGGCCAGCTCTCGGGAATCGGATCGTTGCCGCCGGGAATCTCCAGTTTCACGAGCACCGTCGTGTGCGGCGACTCGACCGGCTCGGGATCGCCGAACGAGGAGATACGTTCGTACCAAACGTCGACCATCCCGTTGCCCACAACAATGACATCCCGTACAGGCACTTTCATGTGGAAGTTCGGATCGTTCGGAAACTCGACGATCAGCAAGTCGACGATCACGTCCACGCGCCCCCAGTACAGGCGCAGCGTGTCGCCCTTGAGCATCAACGGATTCCACGGCACGGTGACATCGAGATAGCCCTCGAGATCGGCGTAGACCTCCTGCCGCCGGATGCCGCCGTTAGCGTCAGCCAACGGCACGACCGGCGCCTGTAACACCAGCACCTGTTCATGATCGCTGGGGCCATGGGGGGAAAGCAAGGAAGATGTGTCTCGCATGTTCATGGTCGACCTCCGGTGTGGCGCAGGGAAGCAGCAAGGAAGCGCACGCATTTCGCAAAGCGAATCGAGAGAACGACGAGCGCGGCGCGGAGAATCAATGTCGCTCTCATTGCTCGCGTCCGACAACTGTCAACGTTGACAGGCACGAAACACCGCAACGCGTCGGGTGCCTGTCAACGTTGACAGTTACCGGGCGTCGAAGCGCGCGCCACACTCTGCGAACGATCTACCCACCGCGTGGAGGTTCATCATGACCAGCAAGCCCAAGAGCAAGGCCCTGCTTCGTAACGACAACGCACCGGCGCGTTCCAGCCAGCGCGTTCCGAACGGGCGAAAAAACCAAAACGGCCCGTCGCCGGACGCGACGATCGACCCCAACGTCGTCGTCCAGCACCCCAATGATTTTCCGCCAGACGTCCCCCCGTACAATCTGATCAGAACGGACACGTTGGGCAATCCGCTGACATTCACCGCCCCGCTATACGATGGGATGTACGCCGGCTGGGAATACCGCATTTATATCGACGCCCAGTGGGACGACAAAATTCTTCAGGTCGATGCCGACGATATCACCGCCGGTTTCCTGACGATCGAGCTTGCGCCGGAGGTCTATGTCATTGAGGACGTCCACAGCTTCATGTACGACTGCAAGAGCGAAATCGAAACCATTTTCAACGACCCCTGCCAGCCAGTCCTTTTCACGATCGACCGTGAGGCGCCAGGGGCGCCTATGCTCGGAGAACTCGAGTTCCCCGATGAGGTCGATGGCTCACTGACGGATGCCCTGCTCACCCAACTGGGCGATGTCCTCGTGGGTGAAGTGCCGAGCTACTACGGGCGGGTGCACGGCGATACGCTGGTGGGTTTCGTGCGCAATCTCGATGGCGATGAAGAGGTGAGCGTTGCGGTTCAGATTCCTTACGGAACACCGACGACCCAACCGATCGAACTGGAATTCACCCGCGCCATGCTCGCGAATCTCGGTGACGGATTGTTGACCTTCACCTACAGGGTCACCGATCTCGCGGGGAACGAGAGCCTGGAGTCCGAACCCGTCATCATCGACGTCTATCTGACACCGGGCATCGCCGATCTGGACCCACCCATGGTGCCGCTGTTCGACGACGACGACGACACCGCCCCCAACTTCAAGATCATCAATGAGGAAGACGCGCGCACACCGGTGACGGTGCAAATTCCCGGTCACGCCGATATCGTGACAGGCGACCGGGTTGTCGTGTTGTGGGGGAACAGAGAACAACCGCCGGTGACCTTCACCGGTCCCGACGGCACGATTCCCGTCATTCTGGACATCCAGATTCCATATGGCGAAGTCGCGGGCGAATGGTCTGACACGCCACCGGATGGTGACGGCTACGCAGCGGTTGACGTCACCTACATTCTCTATCGGGCGGGCCGCGAACTCGGCCGTCCACAGGCCCCCCACCCGGTCAACGTGAACCTGGATACCGCGGGCGGTGTAGACCCCGATCCGGAAACGCCGGAGAACGAAGCACTGGGCGCACCGTATGTGCACCACTCCCAGTGGAACAACGATCAGGTGAACTTCATTCCCGACGCGGCAATTGAAGAGGACCATGAGTTCTTCGTCCCCTGGTTCAAGCGAGACGAAAACGGCAACCCGACAGGTGAAGACGCTTTTCGCGCAGCGGACCTGATTTTTGCCCGTTATGGCGGTACTGCACTCGCCGTCAAACCCGTGCTGGTCGACGATATCAATGACAAAGTGGATATGCTGATCGTCCTGCCTTGGGCCGTCGTCAAGGCGGAGGGGAGCGGCATGAAGGAGATCCAGTACACCGTCGGACGCTATTACCCGCCCGAAAACGGCGAAAACATCTCGCTCTCCCCATCGGCCGAAGTCACGGTCGTGGACAGCGGCGATATTCCTGGCGGTCCGGACGGTCTTCTCTCCGCCCGTTTCGATGAGACGCACGTGCTGTGGAGCTACGTCTCACGCGAAGGCCACGCACCGATCACCGTGAAAGCGTACGAGTCCATGCGAATCGGCGACGTCGTACGCGTGCATGTCACCGCCGACGAGTACAACCCGGTCGATCAAAGCTACGGCGACCCGTATCTGCGCGCAGAATGGGGTGGGCCGAACGGCGAGGGCGAGCACCCGGTTTATCCGTTCGAGATCACTGTGACCGATCTGAATGTCGACAAGGATCTGACATTCGGATGGCCGCTGGAACGCGCCGAATGGACCTATCCGTACGGCATGGCTCGCGTCACTTACAAGGTCACCCGTGCGGACGGCAGTAACTCGGCAGAAGCGCCGCCCGACGCCGATCAGCGCACGGATATGTCCGGTCGCGGCGAACCGCCGGAAGAACCGTTGTCGATGCGCACTGCGAAGCGCCCGACGGTAGCGGAAATGGTCACGCTCAGCCGATCGGTGCCGAGGAAGGAGTATCAAGCGGCGCTCAACAAATTCGTCAATCAGTGGCGCACGAGCCCGCAGCGCCGCAAAAGCACCCGGGAGCGTCGCCTGAACAGCGGAAGGGCGGTGGCTCCGGTCGCGCGCGCCGACGATACGAAACTCAGCCCGATCCAGAAAAAGCTCCGGGAGATCTCAATGCGTCCGATCCCAAAAACGGAGCCGAAAGAGTAACATCAGGTGAAACAAAGTGCGCAGCCTGAGCGGAATCCGCTCGGACTGCGCGCCACATTCACCTTTCCCACTCCGCCAGGACGCCCGCCGTCCTGGCGCTTTCTATGGTCAAGTTCCTGATCGGCGGCATCGCCGGCTTCGACACCGATACGTTCGCGCTCGTCTCGCGTCACGACAGCACACAATCCGTGCCGCTCGGCGCCGCCGCGGGCCGCTGTCTCCAGGTCCTGCTGGAGGCCGACGGTGAAATCGTCACCAAGAAAACGCTGCTCGCTCAGGGCTGGGAACAATACGGCGCGGTCGTCTCCGATAACAACCTCAGCCAGTCGATCGTACGCATCCGCAAAGCGCTCCAGCAACTCGGCGCCGATCCCTCAACACTCATCACCTTGCCGCGCATCGGCTACCGGATTGTGGGCGTGGAACGGGTGTCCCCCCACACGTCAGGCCAGTCACGCGAGCCGTCGAGCGACATCGCCGAATCGAAAAAAGGCGCCGATGATGAGGAAATCACCCAAAGTGAGACGCAATCTGGGGACCTTTTACCCACCGCTTTAAGCGTTGTTGAAGTCAGTGAAACTTTGGCGTCGACGACGACATCGGTGCGCCACGGGATCCGCCTCGGCAAGGCAACTTTTGTCTGGCTTGCCTGTGCCGCAATGAGTGCTGCGCTGGCCTTGTGGATCATTCCGAAAATTCACGGCGACCTGCGCTCGCAAGCCGTCGAAGTGCAATGGGAACCCCTGGATGCTGCGCCGGAAAACCGGGTGTTCGTGCCGCCCGATCTCAGGCAGGACAAGGCCTATATCGATGACCGGCTCGCACGCCTTGCCCGCACGCCGCCGACATCGGTCGACGATCTGGCGAAACGCCTCGTCTATCTCAATGGCTCGCAGGGCAAGGACGTTGCCAGCTATTTCCTATGCCTCGCCCCTATCTCTCAACCCGACCCCGACTGCGTGTCGTATCTGCTGATCGATCATCTGACGCCCTGAATCCGACGACATGAGTCCCGCTTCCCCTCCCCCCACCGCAAGCCCGCCCGCCGCCCGGCGCATCACCCGCCGCACGCTTTGGCTCGGCGTGGCCGTCGCGGCGATCGTGCCATGGATCGCCGCGTGGTCGCTGGTACCGGACAAGCGCATCGACTGGCGTTGCCTTGCCGATCTCGAATTCGACACCGTCACGACAGACGGCAAGCTCGTGCAGGTGGTTGGCACGATGGCGTCGGAGTACGCTCGCAACGGCACCGGCACGGCGCGATTTGCCGGACGCATTCGTGAGGTCGACACGATGCACGTGGTGCACCGCATGAGCGAATTCGAGTACGTGGCACTCGACAGCATGGTGCGCGTGAGCACCGTGCGCGCGAGCCGTCTCAAGACCGACGACGCGCCGGACGACCTTGTCTTTCAATACGTCTACGGTGGGTTCAAGCCCGGCCATACGGACTACTTTCAGGCAATGCGTACAGGGTCAGGCATGAGCGTGGGATTCAACGACCGTCCGCGTGTCTTCTGCGCTGCACCGCCGACGACCGATCCTCGCTGATCCCCACGCCCAACAATCACGACATAAAAAAGCCTGACAGCGGCAAGGCTGTCAGGCGAAGTGCACGAGGTGCACAAAGAGGCGTTCGTATACGCTACTTCGCTTAGGAGATCAGAAGCGGTAGCGCACCCCCACATTGACGCCCCATGGTTTATCCAGTCGCTTGCCGACCGAGTAGCTGGCATCGGCGTAAGCCTGGAGATTTTTGGTCATTTGCGCGGCCAGCCCGAGACCCGCTTCGAAGCGCGTGCCGGAGATGTCGTTCTTCAGACTGATATCGTTCGCGGTCACGGTATTGCCGTTGGCGAACTCATGCGTCACCGCGAGCTTCATGTACGGCTGGAACGTGCCCTTCGACGTCTCGAACGTCTTCCCGACATTCACGCCCAACGTCCCCAGCACGGACACCGTGCGGTTCGACCTGGCGTGCATGCCGTTGTCCAGCGTGAACTCCGAACCGCCCGCCCACATCCCGGCCACCTGCGCAAACGGTTCGACGAACCACTGGTTCTGCAACGCGATCGTGCGCCCCAGTTCTGCCGACAAGCCCACGCCGTGCGTGACGAAATCGCCCTTGCTGCGCACACCGTCTCTCATGCGCACATCGAGTTCGGACGCGAAGCGGTTGTACTTGAGCACACCGTCGAAGTAGTAACCGTTCTTGCCCATCCACGTGGCGTATGCACCGGCCGTGTGGCTTTCGATGGTGCCGGTCGAACCGGAATTGAAATCGAGCCGGCTCGTGCTCGTGCCCAGCATGCCGCCGATCAGCCAATGGCCGTGATCGCCGCGCATCACCACGGCGTCGCTACCCGCGATCACCCCCCATTGATCCTGGCTATACCCCTGGCCCAGCGCGGGCCTCGCATGAAAACGCGAACCGAACGTGCGCGCCCATGCGCCACCGTTGTCGCCTTCGCCCAAACGGGCTTCGCCCAGACGCGAGCGCAACACCGCGTGCTCACCGAGCCATGCGGTCGGCAGGGCGTTGTGAATGCCAAGCACCGTGTCGGTACCCGACGACACCTCACCCGAACGTTCGAGGTACCACGACTGCTCGCCGCCCGCCTCGCCCGACGATTTGAGTTCGTAGGTGTACACCCCGGCGTCGACCTTGTCGCCCACGAGTGAGAACGTGGCGTCGCCACCGGCCTGATCCACGAGCAACTGAGTCTCAACGCCGCCCTCCGTGCCGGTGTTCTTCACCAGCAGCTTGTGATTGCCCGATGCCTCGGTATCGTTCACATTGAGCTTGTCCGCCGCGCCGATCACGAGATCCGCCTGCATGGCGAACGTGCCGCCCTCGCCCGAGAGCTTGTCGACGTCGAACGTGTGCCACGTGCCTTCAGCGGCGGTACCGTGAATGTCCACGATGCCGCCGGACATGGTCAGATCCGCAATGCGGCTGTCTTCGACCAGATTCCACGCACCGCTGTCGGACAGCGTCAGTTTGTCGGTACCGATCAGGCGTCCGGTGAGCGAGCCGTGGTTGGTGATCGTCACGTCGCTGTCGACGTAATCGTTGAAATCGAAGTCGCCTGTCAGTTGGCTGTTGTTGACCTCGACGTCGACTTCGAACGGCTCGTCGCCGATCGATCGATAACCGGCTTCGATCAGCTTCCCGTTGCCGCCGTGCAACTCGCTGCCGTTCGCAATGAGAATGCTCGCCTTGAGGGGGATGCGTTGCTCGACGTCATCGATCCAGATCGCCGCCCCGCGCTCGCCTTCGACCCGAGTGTTCGACAAGATCAGTCGGCTATGCGCCTCGTCGATACGACTCTCGGAGATCATCGCAAAGCCATGCAAGCCCCCCTTGATCGACGAGTCCGAGATTCTGGCCGTGGCGTTCTGCAACTGAATCGCGTGATTGGTTCGCCAGTTGTCTTCCCGGCCATCATGCTCACCGATGATCGTCGATCCGTGGATGGTGACGTCAGCGTCTTCGCGAATCAACATGGCACGGCCCCGCCCGATGACGGTGCTGTTCTCCAGATGAAATATCGGGGGTGTCCCCTCCACGGACGCGTGGTGTTGGCCGCCAATCATGACGGCGAAAGTATCCAACGCGTGGATATAGGAGTTGCGCACCGAAGCCTGGCTGGAGACGCCCATGTAAAACAGGCCCTGACCGTCGGGTGTCACGACGTTGGTGTTACCCACCATGCGTACGCCGTCGATGTCGGCCATTGCGTTCGAAGTACGACCTAAATGGATGTACGCAGGGTTGCCCGTACCGCCCGGCTTGATGGTCAGCGAGGAGCCGTTGCGCAAATACCAGCCCTCATCACCGTAATCACCTTCGAGCACTACGTGCTCGTTATCCAGCTCAGCGGCGCTTGCCGGCACACCCAAACTGCCAAGTGCTACGGCAACCGCGAAACTGATTGCCCGAAGAGAAACCTTGGCGGGCAACTCGCCCGCAGTCGTCATACGCATACTCGTCGTTTCCAAAATAATTACAACGACGAGAAGCGTAGGGTAATCCCCCCATAAATCTGATTACTCACACAACAAAACACCAATATTCATAAAATTTCATCAATATTTCGTCATATTCATTAACGCAAGCGACATCCTCAACGACCCTGACATTGTCAGAATGTGTACCGCAGTCCGGCCTGAAAGCCCCAGGGTTGGTTGATGTGCCGCCCGACGCTCGATTCAACTTCGGTATAAATCTGAAGGTTCTTGCGCAGTTGGCCCGCGACGCCCGCCCCGAATTCGAACCGTGTCCCGGAGAGATCGTTATTGAAGGTAATGCCGTTGACCGTCACCTGATTGCTGGTAATGAACTCGTGCGCCAGCGCCAGTTTCACGTACGGTTGAATGATCCCGCCGCCCGACAGCGAGATGGTCTTGCCGAACGCTGCCCCGACACGCGCCTGCACTGAACCGGTGTGCGACGTGTTGGAGACCATGCCGTTGGTCAGCGTGAAGTCGTCGCCGCCCACACGCAACAGCGCCAGATGCGCGTATGGTTCGACGAACCAGTCATTGGCAAATTTCATGTGACGGCCGAATTCGAAGGTCGCGCCGAAACTGTTTTCGCCGAAACTCCCGTGCGCGCCGGTGCCATCGCTCATGATGACGTTGGCGTCGTTCGAGAAGTGGTTGTAGCGCAGGACTGTCTCGAAGTAGTACCCCGTCGCACCGAGCCAGGTGCCGTACAGCCCGGCGGTGTAGCTGTTCACGCCCCCGGTCGAGCCACCATCGAACGAGAGTTTGCTGTGGCTGGTGCCCAGCAGCGCGCCCGCGAGCCATGTTCCACCCCAGGCTTGCCCGACGACGGCATCGGCCCCGCCCATCACACCGTATTGCGTTTGACGATAATCCACACCGGCGGTCGGCGTCGCGTGGAACTGCTTGCCGAACGTGCGCACCCACACGCCACTATTGCTCTGGTCCTGGAGACGCACGTCGCCGAGCCGGCTTCGCAGGATGGCCTGCTCGCCGTACCAGACGGTCGGCGCCACACCCGAAATGCCGATCACCGTTTCCGCGCCCGGCGTCAGATCCGGCCCGCCCGGCTCGCCCGGTTGCGCATCGGTATTGAGCACCCAGTTGTTACCGTCTTGCCGCAAGTCGTAGCTATAGACCCCCGCGTCGACCTTGCCGCCAACGAGCGAAAACGCTGCGCCCCCGCCACCGGTCGTCACCACCGTCAACGGCGCGATCACGCTGGGCTCGGCCCCTGTGTTCGTGATGTGAAGCTGATACGTGCCCGTTGCATTGCCCGTGACGGCCAGCAGATCGCCGGAATGCGTGGCGATATTGGTGTTCATGTTGAAGGCGCCGTTGCCGGAGAGCGTGCCGAGCGTGAGCGTATGGAACGTGCCCGTGCCAGCGGCCGTGCCGGAGATATCGATAGTCCCGGCATTCATCGTGACCGTTGGCACCGAATTGTTGCCGGTGAGCACCCATTTCGATCCCGAATTGACCGCGAGCGACGTGAGGTTGGTCAGCGCGCCGGTAAGCGTCGTGTTGTTTTGCAGTGTGAGATTCATGACGGCAGTGCCGTCGCCCGTGATATTGCCGGTGAGCGGCGAATTGTCGATCGTGATGGCCGACGTGATCGTGCCGACACCGCTGATCAGATTGCCGTCGGAGCCGGAGATCTTCGTACCGCCATCGATCAGAAGTGTTGCCGTACGGTTGGCCGTCTGCCCGGGCGATGGCTGGATCAGAATCCCGGCGCCTCCTGTACCGACAACATTGACACCGGTCAGCGTTGTCGTCGAACTCGAACCGCCCGCCCCGGTCGTCACCCAAAAGCCGTATTTCCCAGTCGTCGAACCACCGTTCATGACCACGGTCGAGTCGAAGTTCGCGACCCCGGCGTTAAACGAGCCGCCGACGGTGCCGGAACCCGAACTTAGCGTGGTGTTATTCAGTGTCAGCGTCCCTTTCAGGCTGACCTGCGCGCCGATTGCGAAGCCGGTGATCGTGCTGTTCGTCACGGTCGCCGTCGGCGATGTCCCGGTCAATCCAATGCCGCCCAACGCAAGGCCGACACCGCCTGTACTGCTGATTGTCGAATCGTTGATCGTAGCGCTCGAATTGAGCAGTGAGACGCCGGGGTTTGTCGACACGGTCGAGCCGACCGTGGCCCCCCTGAGCGTGACTGTACTGTCGGTGTCGACCAGAATGGCGTTGGTGGCTGCGCCGGTGTCTACCGTGAGCGCCCCCCCGTTGTGCACCTGCCAGGTCTCGGTCGCATCGCCCGGCGCACTCACGGTCTGTGAGACACCGTCCACGACTCCCGCATGCGCCTGTGCTGCCAGACAGGCACCGAGAATGCCGATCGCACGCGCGATCTGATGACGCTTGAGCGTCACGGGCTTTGACGTCTTCATACGGTTCTCCTATGCACAGGCATGACAAACCGATCGATACGACAAGACCGACGGACATACGCTCGATGTCGTCCGCCGACGAGAGCCCCGTGCACGTCCGCGCCATTCCCCCGAAGGATCACGGACCATCACGCCACACCACAGCCACAGCAAGGGAAAACCCTATGCAATCATGAGGTTGCAGCGTCTTTAATGATTGAAAATTAAGTTCTGCCGAGCAAAATCGCACCTGTCAACGTTGACAGGTGCCAGTACTGCGGTTTTGTGCAAAGCTCGCTGCGCGACCTTCTCGCGCACGCGGGACCGAAGACCGATGCCGGGGACGGCAGGAGGAAGGGGATCAGCGAGCCGCGTCGGGCGCGTGATTCGGCACGAACGACGGCGTGCCGGCAAGGGTTGCGACAATGGTCTGCGCCAGCTCGACCGGATCGACGGCGCTCACGTCACTCTGGGTCTGCAAAGGTGTGGACTGGCAACGCGGTGTGAGGCGCAGATACGGCGGCTCTGCCGCAGCGAACAGGGTGACGCTCGGTGCGCGTGTCGTATGCGCCACGTGCATCAGGCCACCGTCCGCGCCGACGAATAGCGACGCATTCGCGATGACACGCTTCGCGTCACGCAACGTCAGCTCGCCAACGAATGAGACCAGTTCGAGGTGCGGGAACTTCGTCTGCATGAGTTCACCGGCGGCCTGCGCACCGTTGCCCGAACCCAACAACACAATGCCCGTCGGCATGCCCGGCGCGAACGCGGCCTCGTAAGCGTCGAGGCACGCGCGCCAGTGCGCATAGGTGCGGCGCGGCTCGACCCCGCCCATCGCCAGCACAATGAACGGTCCGGACGGCAAACGATTGATGATCGCTTGCGGCAATTCCATCTCTTCGCGCAGATACGGTTTTGCTCGGGCAAAGAGTTCGTCGGGGGCGAGTTGCAGGTCGAAGACATCGTTGACGGCGGCCAGACTGAATTGCGTCTGATTGCGATCCGGCCCATGGAAGAAGCGGAACAGGCAGGCGAACGGAAGCGCCGCGAAAAAGCGGCGTTTGATGCGCAGCGTCGGGTAGTTGAATTCCTGCAAGACCACGACATCGTAGTTCGCAGGATCGACGGCCGCCGGATCATCGTAGATGTTCCGGAAAATATCGTCGCCGTCGAACACGGCCTTCAGGCCCGATCCGATGAGCAGGTCGACCGGGCCTTCGCGATCACGCAACAAGGCGCGGCCCGACATGTCCATCACGGCATCGCCAACGGACGCCTTGCCGCCATAGATCCACAACACACGTGCCTGCGGCGCGACGTGCCGCACCTCCCGACCCGCCTGACCGCTGAGCGCGAGACGCAGGCGGCGATGGAGGTACTTCTTGGCGACGGAGAACTTCGAGGTGCGTTGCAGGAAGACGTCCGGCTCGTGGTACACCCACTCGTAAGGAATACGGGTGCACGGATCGATGAGGCTGGCGAAGCGGCGCTGCGGCTGTGACATGGGATCGGTCGGATCGAAGGCAGGTCGGCCGCTGCGCAGGCGCCGCGTCACATGACGAACTCATTGAGCCTTCATGGCGAACTTGCGGGCGCGCGCGAGGCGGCTCTTGAAGTTCGGGAGTATGCCACGGGCGGGGAGCCGCGAGAGGTGGCTACCCTCTGACGCATGCCCCTGCCCGTAATGCCGCCTTCACACGACCTGAAAGTGGTGCGTGCCGTCACGATGCAACTGGTCGACGAGACCGAACTCCCAGTCGAGGTAGGCCTGCATGGCCTCGGCGGCATTGTCGGTGCCTTCGTACGGACGACGGTAGCGGTCGTCGCGCGCGCTGGCCAGATGCGTCTCGCCGGATTCGAGCGGCAACCCGGCATTGATCCATGCCTGCGTGCCGCCATCGAGCACCACGATCTCGGCATCGGTCAGACGCCGCAGGTCGGCGGCCGCGAAGCGTGCCAGCAGGCTGGAGCCGCAGGTCAGCACGTAACGCTGCACAGGGCCGATCTCACGCAGCGCCTGCGCCAGACGTGCCCGAATCACGAACCATGCGCCCGGGATATGACGCTTGACGTAGTTGACGCCCGACGTGAAGTCGAGCACCGCGATCTGACCGGGCGTCGCATCGTCGAGCCAGCGTGCGAGCAACGCGGGCGTGACCGTGTCCACATCGGGCGCGCTCGGCGTGTGCAACGGCCAGCCGCCCTGCGCGTCGCGCGCCTCGTCGCCGTGCGGCTCGACCACATACACCGTCCAGCCCATCTGGGCGAGCCACGAGCCGGTCATGTCGGCACGCACGCCATCGTTGTCCGCGAGCACGATCCACGCACCGCGCACCGGCGCCTGATGATCCGTCTCCTGCACCAGTTGGCCGCCCGGGGCGTTCGCGAAATCGGGAAGATGTCCCGCCGCGTATTCCTCCGGCGTGCGTACGTCGAACCGGTAGACGGTGCGCCCCGGGGCATTCAGCGACGGCAGGTCTGCCAACGCAATCCGACGCACCCCGGCACGATCCGCCACGTCACGTGCGCCTTCGCGGGCGACGGCCAGCGTGGCATCACGCACGGTCGACGGGTGACGACGGTCGGCGCCGCGCTCCAGCGTCTGGCCGGCAAGTGTCCAGCCGATGGTGCCGTTGCGCAGGGCGGCAACCGGATTCGGCAGGCCCGCATTCACGAGCGACTGCGTGCCGATGATGCTGCGCGTGCGTCCCGCGCAGTTGACGATCACCCGCGTGGCCGGATCGGGCGCGAGTTCGCGCACGCGCAGCACCAGTTCCGCGCCGGGCACACTCGTCGAGCCCGGAATGTTCATCGTCTGGTATTCGTCGAAACGGCGGGCGTCGACAACGACCACGTCTGCATCGGCATCGAGCAGTGCCTGCACTTCCTGCGCCGAGAGTGACGGCGTATGCCGCAGCCCTTCCACCCACTCGCCGAAGGCTTTGCTCGGCACGTTCACATCGCGGAAGACTTCGCCGCCGGCCGCGATCCAGCCGTCGAGGCCGCCCGCAAGCAGATTGACGTCGGTGTAGCCGAGCTTGCGCAGCACGGCAGCGGCACGCGGCGCGAGGTCTTCACCGTCATGCACGCCGTAGACGACGATGCGCGTGTCACGGCGCGGAATGCGCGCCCACGCGTCGATCTCCACACGCGAGAGCGGCAGGTTGGCGGCCCACAGCGGGTGTGTCTGCGCGAACGGGTCTTCCTCGCGTACGTCGAGCAAGGCGATTTCGTTACGCGCAAGCAACGCGGCGCGCACCTCGGCATAGGTCAGTTCGGGAAACGCGGCGTCTGCGGTCTGCGACGATACGTCGTTGGATGTAGGGGATGCGGTGGTCGATTGCACGGACACGGTGATTCCTTGAATTCGTCGAATGCCGACGCCTGCGGGCTCGTCAGACCCATCAGGCGCGTCGGGCGTTTGTCTATTGTTTGTCGGCGGGCGGCGCAGCCTTGCCCCACGGGTTCGGCAGTTGCGCGTTGGCATAGCCGGAGACGAAGCCCTTGCGCTCGCCCGACTCGGTGAAGACGCTGCGGTGCACCGCCCCGATGTTCGCGCCGTAGACGTGGATGCTCACCGACACGCGGTCGTCGTAAGCGTTGCTCACGCGGTGGATGTCGCCCAGACGCGGCGACAGCACCTCAACGTCGCCCGGCGTCAGCCGTACCGGATCACCCGCGATGACGGGCACGCCTTGCGCGTCCAGCACGTACGGCTGCGAGTCTTCTGCCCCGCGCAACATGCCGATCAGTCCCCACACGGTGTGATCGTGAATCGGCGTGCGCTGGCCCGGCCCCCACACGAAGCTCACGATGGAGAATCGTTGCGCGGAATCGCAGTGCAACAGGAATTGCTGGTAATGCTCAGGATGCGGCGTAGCGAACGCCTCGGGCAGCCAGTCGTCGCGAGCGACGAGTTGCGCCAGCAATCCGGCGCCCTCTTCGAGCAGCGTGGTTTCGTGCGGACGCCGCTCCAGCAGTCGCGAAAACGCAGCCACGAAGGTGCGCAGCGGGTCGAGCGCGTCGTAATCGTGTGCCGGCAAATCGCGCGACAAGGCGATGCCATCGAGCACTTCGGTCGTACCTGTCATGCAGATTCCCGGAAAGCAGCGAGCGCCTGCCTGCCGGCAGCACTCAGAATGGTGTCGTTTTGCGGCGTGTGGATGCGGCTGCACAGCACGTCGCGATGATAGCGCTCAAGCGGGTTGTTGCGCGAAAGCCCATGGTTGCCCGACAGTTGCAGGGCCAGTTCCAGCACCCGGATCGCGTTGCCCGTCACCGTGAACTTTAGCGCACCGCTGGCAATGTCGTCATCGGGTTCTCCCGCATCGGCTGCGTGCGCCGCAGCATCGAGCAGACGCTGATTGACGTGCAGCAGCGTTGCGATCTCCCCCACGGTCTCCTGAACACGCGGCAGGGTCGCAAGCGGCGCGCCGAGATTGCCCGGCACGCGTGTATTCAGGAACGTTACGAGCCAGTCGACGCCCGCACGCGCGACGGCGTCATAAAGCGTGCCGAGCAAGACGCTCATCCACGCCTGCTGCTCGATGTGAGCATCGTTGTCGCGTTGACCGATGCCGGCCGGCGCCCACTCGGACGGCGCACGAATGTCCACCGCATTGCCGAATGGCAGATCGATGTCTTCCAGAATGACCTCATGACTCGCGGACGCCCGCAGGCCGAGGTGATCCCAGTTCTGCACGACGCGAATGCCCGGCCGATCGGGCGACGCCTCGGCACCCGCAGGACGCGGCACGAGAAACACGCCGACACGCGGCTCCGCTTCGTCCGTGCGCGCCCATACCGAAAGCCAGCGCAGCGCCGGAATGCCGGTGCAATACAGCTTGCGCCCGGACAGCCGCCAGCCGGTTTCGGTACGTCGTGCAATGGTCGACGGCAAGCCGCCCCGTGCCGGTGTGCCGAGATCGGGCTCGACGCGCAGCGCATTGATGAGCGCGCCGTCACGAACCGCGCTTTCGAACACCGCGCGACGCTGCGCTTCTGGCCAGCGCGTGCTGGTCCTCACGAGCGAGCGATGCTGAAGATAGGTCATCGTCAGCACGAGCGCCGTGGCCGATTCGCCGGCGGCGACAGCCCCCACGATGCGGCGCGCCGTCGTCAATCCACCGCCACCGCCGCCCTCGGCACGCGGCACGATTTCGGCGATCAGGCCATGACGATGCAGCAGCGCAAAGTTCTCGAACGGAAAACGGGCATCGCGATCGAGCGACGCCGCGCCCTCGGCCAACGCGCGCGTGATGGGCGGCAGCAGCGCGTCCAGTTGAGCCAGGCGTGCGGGGCCGTCGGCACGCGGCAGGGGCAGCACCGCCCCGGAAGGTGCGAGACCGGAAGAAGACATGATTTTGGAATAAGCAAATTCGCGTTCGGCGCCCTGTGCGCCTCACTGCGTGTCGGTATGACCGTGCCCATAGCGTAAGGCCCGGCACGGCGCGGCCCAACCATCCATATCGAATAATCTTTGCGGAAATGATTATTTAACGGCCGGAGATTGTTTGCGTAGGCTCACTCCCATTCACCGTCTGTTCCGATCGATGGGCGTGTAGCGCAAACCGACCCACGTCGCCGTGCACGCGTCCCCTGTCAAGAAATGGAGAGCGTCATGAGCGTCGAAATCATCGGCATGATTCAAAGCAGTAAGCAATCCGAAATTCATCCCAAGAGCGGCCCGGTCGTCGACCGCGACTACGTGCGCAATTTCGCGCGGGCTCACGAGCAATCGGGCTTCGACCGCATTCTCGTGCCGCATCACTCGACCAGTCCGTCGGCCACGCTCACGATCGCCTACGCGTCGGCCGTGACCGAGAACATCCACTTCATGCTCGCGCATCGTCCGGGGTTCGTCGCCCCGACGCTGGCCGCGCGCCAGATCGCCACGCTCGACCAGTTCAGCGGCGGACGTCTGGGCGTTCACTTCATCTCCGGCGGCTCCGACGAAGAACAGCAGCGCGACGGCGACTTCTTGCTGCACGACGAACGCTATGCGCGCACGGACGAGTACCTGAGCATTCTGCGTCGCATCTGGACGGAAGACACGCCGTTCGATCACGACGGCAAGTACTACCGCTTCAAGCAAGGCTTCTCCGAAGTCAAACCGGTGCAGCAACCGCACGTGCCGATCTTCTTTGGTGGCGCCTCCGAGGCTGCGCTGGAAGTCGCGGCCAAGCATGCGGACATCTATGCGCTGTGGGGCGAGTCGCTCGATCAGGTACGCGACATCACCACGCGCGTACGCGCCGCAGCGGCGGTATATGGCCGCGTGCCGCGCTTCTCGGTATCGTTCCGTCCGATTCTGGCCGAGACGGAAACCAAGGCCTGGGAGCGCGCCGACAAGATTCTGGCGCAGGCGAAGGCCATTCGCGAAGCCGCGGGGCTGCCGCAGGGCTCTGCACTGCAAAGCGAGGGCGCTCGCCGCCTGCTCGCCGCCGCCGACAAGGGCGCGCGACTGGACAAGGTGCTGTGGACCGAGATCGCCAAGCTCATCGGCGGACGTTCGAACTCCACCGCACTCGTGGGCACGCCGGAGCAGGTCGCCGACGCCCTGCTCGACTACTACGACCTTGGGGTCACGACGTTCCTCATTCGCGGCTTCGATCCGCTGGGCGACGCCATCGACTACGGGCGTGAGCTGATTCCGCGTCTGCGCACGCTGGTCGCCGAGCGCGACCGTCAGAACGACGCCACGCGCCGTGCCGCCTGATCGGCCAGTCGCCCCGTCACTTCCCCACTCGACGCCAAGGAGAAACTCAATGGCTGCCGTTCTGCCCGTCGACACCCACAGCTTCGGACGTACCTCGCCCACCTCGCCGGCGCCCATCACCCCGGCCACCGTCACCACGCCGACCGGCCTCGTGCTCAACGCGGCCCCGGCGCAGCGCTTCTGGTTCGACGCACCGCCCGTGCGCAGCGACATCCTCGCCGAGCGTCGCCATCGTCAGACACGTCTGGCCGCCGCGTTCCGCATCTTCGCGCGTCACGGCTTCGACCTCGGGCTGGCCGGCCACATCACCGCGCGCGATCCCGAGCTGACCGACCACTTCTGGGTCAATCCGCTCGGCGTGCACTTCTCGCGCATCAAGGTCTCCGACCTGCTGCTCGTGAACGCCAAGGGTGAAACGGTCGTGGGCGATCGTCCTCTCAATAAGGCTGCGTTCGCCATTCATGCGGCGATTCACGAAGCACATCCGCATCTGGTCGCCGCCGCGCACACCCACTCGACCTACGGCAAGGCATGGTCGACGCTGGGCCGCGCACTCGATCCGCTCACGCAGGATTCGTGCGGCTTCTTCGAAGACCACGCGCTCTTCGACGACTTCACCGGCATGGTGGTCGACGACAGCGAAGGCAACCGCATTGCGCACGCGCTGAACAAGCCCGACGGCAGCGGCACGGTCAAAGGCGTGATCCTCAAGAACCACGGCATTCTCACGGCAGGTCCGACGGTCGAGGCCGCTGCGTGGTGGTACATCGCGCTGGAGAACGTTGCGTACACGCAGTTGCTTGCCGAGGCTGCCGGCACGCCGCAACGCATCGATGAGGCGACGGCGCGTCACACGCACAGTCAGGTTGGTGGCCCGGAAGGCGCGCTGTACTCGTTCGAAAGCCTTTACGAGGGCCTCGTCGAAGCCGAGCCGGATCTGCTCGACTGACTTTGCGCCGCTGACTTTGCGCCACTGAGGTACACGCAAACCCACGTACAAACATCACAAATCAACAGGGGAGTCGTATCCATGAAGTTCCGCCACACCGACAAGACCATCGATGTCGCCACACCCGCCACCGTGCACGCCGGTCGCCGCAAAGTGCTGCGCGCAGGCACAGCCGTGGCGCTCGCCGCGCCCGCACTGCTGCTCGGCCGTCAGGCATGGTCGCAACCGAAGAAGCTCACGTTCGCGTGGAACCAGAACTCGTTCTGCCTGACGCCCATCGTTGCGGCGCAGGAGCGCGGCTTCTTCGAAAAGAACGGCTTGCAGGTCGACCTCATCAACTACAGCGGCTCGACCGATCAGTTGCTCGAATCCATCGCCACGGGTAAGGCAGACGCCGCCGTGGGCATGATTCACCGCTGGCTCAAGCCGCTGGAATCGGGCTTCGACGTGAAGATCATCGGCAGCTCGCACGGCGGCTGCGTGCGTTTGCTCGGCTCGAAGGCGGCGGGGATCACGTCGCTCGCCGCGCTCAAGGGCAAGACCGTCGGCGTGTCGGATCTGGCCGCACCGGGCAAGCACTTCTTCCAGATTCTGCTCGCGAAGAACGGCATCGACGCCGAGCGCGACATCACCTGGCGTCAGTATCCGGCCGACCTGCTCGGCGTGGCCGTGGACAAGGGCGAGATTCAGGCGATCGCGGACGGCGACCCGAACCTCTATCTGCTGGAAAAGCGCACCAACGGCGCGTACGTCGAACTGGCGACGAACCTGAGCGGCGAATACGCCCGCAAGGTGTGCTGCGTGATCGGCGCACGCGGCGATCTGGTGCGTAACGACCGGGCCGCCGCGAGCGCGCTGGCACGCTCGATCGTGCAGGCCACGGAATTCGTCAACGAGAATCCGAACGAGGCCGCGAAGATCTTCGCCAAGTACTCGCCGAAGATCAGCCCCGAGGATCTGCGCAAGCTGTACGCCACGCTCACCTATACCCATCACCCGACCGGTGTCGATCTGCGCGACGAGATCGCGTATTTCGCCGACGACTTCCGTCGTATCGGCGTGCTCAAGAAGACGACCGATCCGCAGAAACTCGCGCAGCACGTCTACGCCAATGTGCTGGGCTGACGCTGCGATTTTTGGATAAGCCACCATGAGTGCAATCCTCGACAATGCCGCACTGCGCGGCGCCTCGCCCGCCGGTGCACTGGAATTGACGGAACAGACGGAAGGCTCGGCGCTGCGCGTGACGGCGTCGGCGGTGTCGACGACGTCCTCGCATCTGCCAAGATTCGACGACACCGACATCGACCAACTGTTCGCCGCGCCGCGCGCCCCGGCGCTGTGGAGCGCGGGCTTCGTGGCCGCGCTCGCCTGGGCGGCCTTCGGCTCGCTCACGCTGCGCTGGCCCAACAAGATCGTGGGGTTCGCCGACTGGGCGTTCACCGATGAATTGGGCGTGTTCGCGCTGGTCGTCGCCGCGCTACTCGCGGTGCTGTCGGTCGCGGGGCGCGCCACACCGCCGCTGCTGCGCCTGCGCGAAGCGCTGACCGGCGCGGGCCCTTGGCTCGTCGCCATTCCGGTGGCGCTGTCTGCGTGGGAAATCCTCACCGCCAAGACGGGTGCGCTGCCCACGCCCTTCTTCGCCCCGCCGCAAGCGCTCATCGAGGTCTACACCGAAGATTGGCGACGGCTTGGCGACAGCGCAGTGAACACACTCAAGTTGCTCGGCCTCGGCTTCGGGTTCGGCGCGATTGCCGGTTTTCTGATCGGCGTGTCGATCGGCTGGTCGCGCGCCATCGGCTATTGGGTGCATCCGGTGCTGCGCGTGCTCGGCCCGGTGCCCGCCACCGCGCTCCTGCCGCTGACCTTCTACTTCTTCCCGTCGAGCTACTCCGCCGCCGCGTTCCTCATCGCACTGTCGACGGCCTTCCCCGTGGCAGTGCTCACGTGGTCGGGCGTTGCGGGCGTGAACAAGAGCTACTACGACGTAGCGCGCACGCTTGGCGCCTCGGAGGCGTTTCTGGTGCTGCGTGTGGCGATTCCCGCCGCCTTGCCGAACGTCTTCGTCGGTCTGTTCATGGGCCTCGGCGCGTCGTTCTCGGTACTTGTGACGGCCGAGATGATGGGCGTGAAGTCCGGCCTCGGCTGGTATCTCACGTGGGCGCAGGGCTGGGCGTCTTACGTGAACATGTATGCCGCGCTGATCGTCATGGCATTGCTCTTCTCGGGCGTCATTACGCTGCTCTTTACCGTGCGCGACCGTGCGCTCGCCTGGCAGAAAGGAACCGTCAAATGGTAAGCGCCGCCACCACTTCCCCCACATTCGCCGGCGTGGATACCGAGACGTCGCAATCCTCGACATCGCAAACATCGGCTGAGTCGGTTCAGTCGCCCGATACGGGCCATCGCCCGAATGCCTCGAATGCCTCGAATGCCTCGGCCAACGACACCGGCGCGCAAATCGACATCCAGGGCGTGAGTCACTGGTTCGGCTCGCGGCAAGCCCCGTTGCAAGTGCTCGACGGTGTCGACCTGCACGTCGCGCCCGGCGAGTTCGTCGCCTTGCTCGGCCCCAGTGGCTGCGGCAAGTCCACGCTGCTGCGCCTCGTTGCCGGACTGGAGACGGCCACGCGTGGCGCGATCAGGCAGGACGGCGCCGACATCACACGCCCCGATCCGTCACGCATCGTCGTGTTCCAGGACCCGACGCTTTACCCGTGGCGCACAGTGCGCGATAACGTCGCGCTCGGTCTGCAAGCGCGCGGCGTGCTCGCGAAGGAACGTCCCCGTGTCGACGCCGCGCTGGCGCGCGTGGGCTTGTCCGAGTTCGCCGACGCCTTCCCGCATCAACTCTCCGGCGGCATGGCGCAACGTGTGGCGCTCGCCCGTGCGCTCGTCAACGATCCGCGCCTGCTGGTGCTCGACGAGCCGCTCGGCAAGCTCGACTCGCTCACCCGGCTGGCGATGCAAAGCGAACTCGTCGATCTGTGGCAGCGCGCCGGCTTCTCCGCGCTGCTCGTCACGCACGATGTCGAGGAAGCGCTGTTCCTCGCGCAACGGGTGATCGTCTTCAGTGCTCGCCCCGCGAGAATCGTGGCGGAGTTGCGCGTCGATCTGCCGTATCCGCGTCATCGCGGCGACCCTCGCATTACCGAACTGCGCCACGAAGCGCTCCGACATCTGGGGCTCGATGCCAGTTGGTAAACCTGCAGGTGTCGTGGCTGTCGTGAATCGATTTACCGTGCGTCGTTCTGCGATGCGGGCGACGTCGACGCGCCCGCCGTCATCGGACTGCTGCCCGACCCAACCCCCTCGGCAGCACCGATGACATCGCCGCCCTCTCATCTCTGGCTCAATGCCTTGCTTCAGGCGTTGCAGTTCGTGCAGTCCACATGGCTGAGCGCGATGTATGCGCTCGGCATTACCGACGATTCGCACGGTGCTCCAGCGTGGCCGTGGGCGTCGCGCATCGCCGGTGAAAACCTCGTCATCGACGTCTCCCTCGCCCGGCAATTCGCGTGGATGCTCGCGGCGATCGCGTTCGCGCTCCTCTGCCTGACGATCGCCCTGCGCTGGCGGCGTGCCTGGCGCTGGCTGACGGTGGCCGCCATCGGTGCACTGGTCATCGCACCATGGCCGTCGCCGTCGCTGTGGCTCAGCGCCGCCGTGCCGACGAGTTTCCACACGAGTCCGACGGGCTTCACCGTCGAGAGCATCGCGCGCGGCGCACGGATCTATGCTGCGCAATGTGTCGCGTGTCACGGGGCAGACGGGCGCGGTGAGGGCCCGCTGGCCCAGACGCTCAGACGCTGGCCGCCCACCATGGCGAGCGCGTTGCTGAGTCGTCGTGCTGACGGCGAACTCTTCTGGCACGTGTTGTACGGCATGCGCGACGATCAGGGCGTAACGATGCCCGGCTTCGTCGGGCGGCTGAGCGACCGCGAAGTCTGGGCTGCGCTCGATTACATGCGCGTGCTCTCAGCGTCGGCGGGCATGGCGGCGGGCGGCAGTTGGCCGGTGCCGATCGCCATACCGTCCGTTGCCGTGAAATGCGCCAATGGTGCGGACACGCCCGTCGCCGCGTGGCGCGGCCGTCAGCGCGTGCGTGTCGTCGCCGTGGACGCCGCGCATCCCGCACCGTTCGAAGATCCGCGCTTTCTCACGCTGTTGATCCGCGCCGCAGATTCGTCGACGGCATCGACCACATCGACCGCGTCGACCGCATCGACAGTACGCGCCGTTCGCACGGCGGCGTCGCCACGTGCACCTGCCAATGTCACACCGCTGTTCGGCACGCGCGCGGACTGCATTGCCGATTCGCCGGAGGCATGGCAGGTCTTCGCGCAGATCGCCGGGGCATCACCCTCGACGCTCGCCGGCACCGAATGGCTGGCGGACCGCGACGGCTGGCTGCGCGCCCTCGCGCCGGCCGGGCGTCGCGGCTGGGCAGACGGCGGTCTCATGTGCACGACGACGACCGCCCTGGAGACCACCACCGGCGACCCACTGACCGCCACGCTGCGCCAGATGGACGACGATCCGGTGCGCTTCGTCAAAGGCGGGTTCGTGCATTAGCACGCATGCCGCCCGCGCACCGTTGCCAACCTTGACAACACGTTCTTACGCTTTAGCGATCCACTACAGGCTTTCATCATGACGATCTCCCGACGCCGCTTCTTGCAGTACCTCACCACGACGAGCGCCGCAGGCACCGCCATCACACTTTCGACACTCTCCTCGCTGGCCGCCCCCGGTCTCGCCTTCGCGCAATCCGGCCGCCCGGTACTCAAGGCAGGCGACCAGAAAGGCGGGTTGCGCGCGCTGCTCGAAGCCGCCGACGAGTTGAAGCAACTGCCCTACGACATCCAGTGGACGGAATTCCCCGCCGCCGCACCGCTCGCCGAAGCACTCAATGCGGGCGCAGTCGACTGCGGCCCGATCGGTGACGCGCCGGTGATCTTCGCGCTCTCCGCCGGCGCCGCGATCAAGATCATCGGCGCCAACCGCTCGGACGCCTTTGGGACCGCCGTGCTGGTGCGTCCCGATTCAACGCTGCGCACGGCCGCCGACCTCAAGGGCAAGAACATCGGCACGACACGCGGCTCCATCGGCCACTTCGTCACGCTCAAGGCGATCACGGCCGCTGGCCTCTCACCGAGCGACGTCAACTTCCGCTTCCTGCCACCGGCCGACACCGTCACGGCGCTGGCGAGCGGGTCGGTCGACGCGTGGGCCACCTGGGAGCCGTACACGGCCGTGGCCGAGACCACCGGACGCGCCCGCGTGCTCGTGAACGGCCGGGGGCTCTGGTCGGGCCTGAGCTATCTCGCGGCCACCGACGCGGCGATTGCGGCAAAACAGGAAGTGCTGCGCGACTTCCTCGCCCGGGTCGTGCGCGCGCAGGTCTGGTCGTATCAGCACGTCGACGCGTTCTCCGCCGCGATGGCGCGCATCATCGGCATTCCGCCCGAGGCCGCGAAGCTCCAGTTCTCGCGACGCGCCACGAAATGGCGCAACATCGACGACGCGCTCGTCGCCGAACAGCAACGCACGGCCGACTTCTACTCGCAGGTCGGGTTGTTGCGTCAGCCGCTCGATGTCCGGCCGACGTTCGACAAACGCTTTCCGATCAAGGTCTGAACACGCAAGCCGATCGGTGTCATGACGGGGCACCCCGGCCCATCGTCCCCATCCGGCGGTTCGACGATGGCGAACGGGGGATCGGAGGATGGGCCGACGCCCCGTACGGCATCCCCGGCGTCCAACTGGCTTGGCGGGAATTCGCCGAAGTGTCTATGGCACGCGGCGTGGCGTGCCCCGACACTAGGGCATTGCCCGCCGTGCCGTGTGCGGGCCCGACATCCATCCGGGCTTACCGGGATTCGTCATGACCGCCAACGCCGCGCTCTCCACGCATTTGCTGATCGCCTTCACGGCGTACTTCGTCAACGCCGCCAGCCCCGGGCCGAGCAATCTGGCGATCATGTCCATCGCGGCCAATCACGGACGTCGCCCGGCACTCTCCTTCGCACTCGGTGTCATGTCCGGCTCGCTGTTCTGGGCGATGGTCGCGATGCTGGGCATCTCGGCAACGTTGCTCGCTTATGCGCAGTTCCTCGTGGCGATCAAGATTTTCGGCGGCGCCTACCTGCTGTGGCTCGCGTTCAAGTCGGGGCGTGCGGCACTGCGCCCCTCGCCATCGACCACCTTCGTCCCCATGGATGCCGACGGCAAGCCCTCGCTCAAACGCCTCTACGTGCGCGGCACCCTGCTCCATCTGACCAATCCGAAGGCCGTGCTGGGATGGATGTCGGTCGTCGCACTGTCATCCGCACCGGACGGCACGATGCCTGTGGCCGTCGTGCCCGGCTGCGCCGCGCTCGGCCTCACGATTTTCTGCGGTTACGCATTGCTGTTCTCCACGCGTGCGGCGCGGCAGATCTACCTTCGGATCCGTCGCTGGCTCGACGGCTGCCTCGCAGTCGTGTTCGGTGCGGCGGGTTGGCAACTGCTGACGTCGCGCCTCTGATCGGCATGCACAGGGGGCGCTAGAGGACGCGACGCGCTACCGCCTGTGGTAGCGTGTGGCCTTCCCTTCGATCTGCGCGCCACGCGCGCGCCCGCACCATGCTGGATTTCGACGCCGACGCCCTGATGCGTCTCGTAACCACGCCCATGCCGTACGGCAAGCACAAGGGCACGATGATCGCCGACCTGCCGGGCAACTACCTCAGCTGGTTCGCCCGCGAAGGCTTCCCGTCAGGCGAGATCGGCCGTCTGCTTGCGCTCATGCACGAGATCGATCACAACGCGCTCGGTGAATTGCTCAAACCGTTGCGTGCGCACGCGCAGGGCGCGCGGCCGAAGTAGCCGGCGCGCTGCGTGAATTCAGTGCTTTCAGTGCGATCTCGTTCGACTCGATAAACGGCGGATGACGTCAGACGCCGGTGAGCATCGACGGCAAACGACGTTGCACCCACTGCGTCTGCTTCTCATGCGCGTGCGCCAGTTGCAGCACCGCGAGGTCGGCCTGCGCCGGGCCGATGATCTGCAAGCCCATCGGCAAGCCGCGCGTGTCGAACCCGACCGGCACGCTGATGGCCGGCAGCCCTGCCAGCGTCGGCCCGATCACGACTTCCATCCAGCGGTGATAGGTGTCCATCGACTTCCCCGCCACCGAGGTCGGCCAGTGCGTGTCGGCGTCGAACGGGAAGACCTGCGCCGACGGCAACAGCAGGAAGTCGTAACGCTCGAACAGACGCGCCAGCGAGCGGTACCACTCGCTGCGGTCGATGGACGCGCGAAACACGTCGGCCGCGCGCAGGGTCTCGCCCCCCGCCGCCTCCCACTGCGCTTCAGGCTTGAGCTTGTCGCGCCGTGCCGGGTCGGCGTACATCTCGCCGAGCGAGCCATTCACCATCCAGTGACGCAGCGTCAGCCAGGTCTGCCAGAGACGGTCCGGGGCGAAATCGGGCGCGCAGGCTTCGACTTCACATCCCATTGCCGCAAAGTCCCTTAGCGACGCCTCGCACAGCGCCATCACGCCGTCTTCCATCGGCAGATGACCGCCGTAGTCGCCCAGCCAGCCGAGCTTCAATCCCTTGACATCGCGTTGCAGGCTACCTGCGAAATGCGACGCGTCGTGCGCGAGCGACAACGGACTGCGGGCATCGAAACCCGCCTGCGTGACGAGGAGTTGCGCGACGTCCGCGACCGTGCGTCCCATCGGGCCTTCGGTGCTCAGTTGCTGCACAAAGACTTCCGGGGCGGGGCCATACGGCACCCGGCCCTGCGACGGCCGGAAGCCGTAGACGTTGCCGAATGCGGCCGGGTTGCGCAACGAGCCCATCATGTCGCTGCCATCTGCCACCGGCAGCATGCGCAGCGCCAGTGCGCTGCCCGCGCCACCGCTGCTGCCCCCGGCGATGCGCGTGGGGTCGTAAGCATTGCGGGTGGTACCGAACACGGGGTTGTAGCTGTGCGAGCCGAGACCGAATTCAGAGACGTTGGTCTTGCCGATGAAGATCGCGCCGGCGGCACGGATGCGCGACACGCTGATGCTGTCCTGCGTGTCGGGGGCGTCGGACGTCAGTGGCGAGCCCTTGCGAGTCGGCAGTCCGGCGCAGGACGCCAGATCCTTTACCGCGTGCGGCATGCCGTGCATCCAGCCGAGATAGTCGCCATTGGCAAGCTGACGGTCGCGCGCGTCGGCCTCGGCGAGCAGGGCGTCGGCGTCGCGCAGCGACACGATGGCGTTCACCGACGGGTTGTGTCGTGCAATGTGTGCGAGGTACGCCTGCATCACTTCGCGGCAGGACACGCGCCGTTCGCGAATGGCGGCGGACAGCGCGAGCGCGTCGAGCGCGACGATGTCGTTCAAGGGGGCGTGTGAGGTGAACTGTGACACGGGTTGTGAAGCGGGTTCTGAAGCGTCACGCGAAAATTCGGCGGCGTCCGAGGGCATCGGCCCGGTCGGCACTGTGGCCATGTCTCTCTCCTTGGCGGTGGCGTCGTCCGGTGCGACGCCGTTGTCTTAAACGTCATTCTTGACACGTCATTCTCTGCCAAACCCGCGACAAATGCCGAAGGAAAAATATCGCTCGCCCGGCGGCGATCCCAATGCGCGTGCCCCGACATTGAGAAGAACACCCAAAAATTTCGCCATTCCATTGAATCTCGTCCCGACGGCTTCTAGCTTTGTCAAACCGATCAACGGAACAGGAACGAATGATGAAGCGTCTCGTCGTGACAACCGCCCTGCTGGCGCTGTGGGTTTGCGCAGTTCCCAATGCCGCGTCGAAAGCCACGATCGCGAAATCGCCACCTGCGACGACGCAGGTGCCGCAGCCCGCCACCGCGCCCGGGCCTCGAACGGATCTGAAAGGCACCAAGACCTTGCTGATCGTCCCGGTCAGTTTCACCGACTACCCATACGGGGACGTCAAGCTCACCCAGAACATCGTATTCGGCGTCACCCGCAACTTTCAGCCGTTCAACTTCCGACAGTATCTGCACGACGTTTCACGCACCCATCTGTTGCTGTCCGATGGCTTTCAAGGGACGGGAGCTCACCCGCTGCCCGCTATCGTCAAGCTTGGCGGCGTGCCCCCCGCCTGCGATCCGAAAGCCATCATCAAGGCGACGCAGGACGCACTCGCCGCCAGCAAGACAGACACCGATCGCTTCGACTATGTGCTGATCGACGTCTCCTCGACCATCAAGGCATGCACCGGCAAGGACTACGCCGCGCCGTCGGAGAAGTGGATGGTTTCCATGGGACTGAGCAAGGTCGAAACGCTTGCCTACCTCTTCGGACGAGCGGCGGGATTCGCCGATGCGAAAACGGTTGGGAACTGCGCCGTCACACAAGGGAAATGGCGACTCAACGATCGGTGCGCTACGTCGAGCGCAATGGACTGGAGTGATCCGATGTCGCCGGGACACAAGGGCATGTATCCGGTCAGCTATCAACTTTATGCGGGCTGGCTGAAAGACACGGACAACCCGATCGTCGCCGGTGCGGATCTCGATCGATCGCTCCCGCTCGCGCGCATCTGGGAGACGCGATCGAAGAAACCGGTTGGGAAAACACCCCCTGCCGAAGCCCCCGTGGGATATCGGATTGCGCGCAAGGATGGGTCTTTTCTACAAATCGAGTACCGGCGTCCCTATGAAGTTTTCGAGGAGTGGAATCCGACTGCCGCATTAGCCAAAGGGGTGACGATACGTATCACCCGGGTCCAGGCGCGGTCCATCGCCAGCGCCATTGTCGATCCGACGAACGCCGGATCGGGACCTGTCCAGACGTCTCTGCTCGCCGGACAATCCCTCTCCGATGATCTTTCCGGAAAGACGATCACGGTGGAAAGCGTCGACGCCAATGTGGCGAAGCTCCACATCAAGTCGATCAGCGATGTCCCCGCCGCGCCCTGATCGCAGACGGACACCGTGCTGAATCGAACGTGGCCCGGAAATTCCGGACCACGTCGTCGCGTCACGCGTTCGGACAGTTTCCTGTGTCAGTGTCTCAGTGCGTCAGCGGATCCAGACCGGTGGACTCGACATCCTTGGCGGCCGACGGCGCTGCCATGTACGTGAGCAACTTCTTGCCCTCGTCCGGATGCGGCGCCGTCACCGGCACGCCACCCGCAAAGCGCGTGACCGATTGCAGCGACTCGGGAATCTTGCCCGCGTAGGCGATGCCCTTCACCGGCAGCAGTTCGCTCACCTGTTGCAGCCCGATGGCGTAGTCACCCGCGGCGACCTTCTCGGCCACCGGTGTCTTCTGCACCATCACCGCCTTGCCGCGCATTTCGTCGGCAATGCCCAGCTTCTTGAACAGTTCGCGCTCGACATACACGCCGCTGGCGCTGTCCGAGTACGCCACCGACTTCGCTGCCAGCAACGCCGCCTTGAGCTTCTCCGGCGTGCTGACGTCGGGCACCGTGTCACCCGCCTTCACCACCACGCCGATGCGCGAATCGGCGAGATCGACGCGCGAATCCGCACGCACCTTGCCCGCCTTGATGAGATCGTCGAGCGCGTAGCCGACCATGATGACGACGTCGGCCGACTCGCCACGTGCCAGACGATTGGGAATCGCCTCGGGCGCGCGGCCCATCGACGGCCCCCACGCCGTGTCGACGTGATCGCCGCTCGCCGCTTCGAACTTCGGCAGCAGCAGCTTGTACGCCGCCGTGAAGCCGCCGGAGTTCATCACCCGCAGGTCTTCCGCTTGCGCGGCGCTCGCGCCGAACAGCGTCGCCATGACGACACCCGCGCCGGCCGCGGCCAGCAAACGACGAACCGTACGCGCGCGCGTCGGAGCACCAGGAATATTCATGATGTTGTCTCTCTGAATTTTGCTTTTGATGACGCCGGAGGCAGGAAGGCATCCGGCAGGGGAAAGCGAGGAAAGCGAAGGCACGGCGCACCGCAATATGGGTGCGCCGGTTGCCGTCTATCCGGATTAGCCGGCAGCGAGTCCCGTAGGCGTGCGTCCCTGATCGCCACGACGGTTGCGATAGAGCGCCAGCGTCGCGCAAATGGCGCACAGTGCCGCGAAGCTCATCCAGTAGCCGGGGGCAGCCTTGTCGCCCGTGGCGTGAATCAGGTACGTCGACAGTGCCGGCGTGAAGCCGCCGAACAGCGCCGTCGCCAGACTATAGGCCAGCGAGAAGCCTGCCACGCGCACGTCTGGCGGCATGACTTCCGTCAGCGCCGGGATCATCGCGCCGTTGTACATGCCGTACAGGAACGACAGCCACAGCAGCGCGATCAGCATGCGCGTGAAGCTCGGGGCCTGCACCAGGAACGAGAGCACCGGATAAGCCGTCACCAGCGTGAGTCCGGCGAACAGCAACAGCACCGGACGACGCCCGATACGGTCCGACAGCGAACCGCCGATCGGCAGCCAGATGAAGTTCGACACCCCCACGCACAGCGTGACGAGCAGCGCGTCGGCGCTCGACAGGTGCAGCACGCTCTTGCCGAACGTCGGCGCGTAGACGGTAATCAGGTAGAACGCCGTGGTGGTCAGCGCCACGAGCATGGTGCCGCCGATCACGACGCCGAGATTCGACGCCATCGAACGGAACACTTCCTTCACCGACGGATGACGCTTGCGTTGCTTGAACTCGTCGCTCTCTTGCAGCGAGCGGCGCAGCGCGAAGATCACCGGCACGATCATGCAGCCCACGAGGAACGGCAGACGCCAGCCCCACGATGCGATCTGCTGGGCCGTCAGCGTGAGCGACAGCGTGAAGCCGAGCGCCGCCGACACCACGATGGCCACCTGCTGACTGGCCGATTGCCAGCTCGTGTAGAAGCCCTTGCGACCCGGCGTGGCGATTTCCGCCAGATACACGGACACGCCGCCGAGTTCGGCACCGGCCGAGAAGCCCTGCAACAGACGACCGATCAGCACCAGCACCGGCGCGGCGAGACCGATGGTCTCGTAGCCGGGCACGAACGCGATGAGGATGGTGCCGCTCGCCATGATGCCCAGCGTGGTGACCAGCCCTTTGCGTCGGCCGACGTTATCGATGTACGCGCCCAGCACGATGGCGCCGAGCGGGCGCATCAGGAAGCCCGCGCCGAAGACGGCGAAGGTCAGCATGAGCGAGGCGAATTCGCTGTCCGTCGGGAAGAAGACGCGGGAAATCTGGGTGGCGTAGAAACCGAACAGGAAGAAATCGAACTGCTCGAGGAAGTTACCGGCCGTGACGCGCAAGACTGCGCCGGCTTTCGATTGGCGACGCGAAACCGCGTCTTGGGGGCGCTGTGACATGCGCTGTCTCCGTGTTGCCTGCGGCCCGGGGGGTCGGACCGTCAGTATTCGTCGCACTGCGTCTCTGCCAGGGACGTGTCAGACCGTCACGGACGCTTTTTGATCAGCCTTCAATGGTGCGCCGGAAGTTCCACGCTTGTGAATTGCAATTTTTGGAAAGATTGATGCGCACACGCTATCAATCGTACGATGCTAATGCACCAACCGAGCGGTAACACGTTACACTCGCGCCGCACCGGATATCGTCCTTTTCCCCGGCTATCAAGGGTTTCGGCGCTATCCGGTACCTGATGACGCTTTCCGGCCCGTTTTGGCACCACCGGGTATCTGCCGCTGCTTGCACGGCTTTCATCTCCTCATGTCATGGCGATCAACTTCGATCTGAACGATTTGCAGGCCTTTCGCGCGGTAGCGCAACTCGCGAGCTTTCGCCGCGCGGCCGAGTCGATCCACATTTCCCAGCCGGCCCTCTCGCGTCGCATCGACAAGCTCGAAGACGCGCTGGGCGTCAAACTCTTCGAGCGCAGCACGCGGCGCGTGGCGCTGACCAACGTCGGCCGGGCATTTGCGCGCGATGCCGAGCGGATTCTCGACGATCTGGACAACGCGCTGCTCGGCATTCGCGACGTGGCGTCATCGAGCCTCGGGCACGTGACCATCGCCTGTGTGCCGTCGGCCGCGTACTACTTCATGCCGCAGGTGATCTCGCGCTATCACAAGGCGTTCCCGCGCATTCGCATCTCGGTGCTCGACGCGAGCGCCAACGAAGTGCTGGCCGCCGTGGTGAACGGCGACGCCGACTTCGGCCTGAATTTCATCGGCAGCCAGGAACCGAACATCGAGTTCAAGTTGCTGTTGCAGGAGCGCTATGTCGCCGCGTGCCGGCGCGATCATCCCCTGGCGGGCAAGAAGCGCGTGACGTGGCGCGAGCTTTACGAGTACGACTACATCACCGTCGGCAAGGTCTCCGGCAACCGGCTGCTGCTCGATCAGGCGCTCACGGGGCTGCCGCAGCGCCCGCCGAGCATCTGCGAGACGCAGCACGTCACCACGATGATCGGCCTTGTCGAGGCGGGGCTGGGGGTGGCGGCAGTGCCGACGATGGCGATGCCCGGCGGCGACCATCCGGTGCTCACGAGCGTGCCGCTGGTCGATCCGGTGGTGACGCGCCGGGTGGGCCTCATCCACAGCAAATCGCGCCCGCTCTCACCAGCGGCCGCGCAGTTGTATCGGTTCGTGGCCGAAATGAAGACGGGCTCACGCCGCCGCGCGAGTGGCGAAGTGGATGCCGCAGAGACCTCGGACCCGGGCGGTATCGTCGATTCGCGCTGATTGCACCTGTCGAAACACTTTGTTACCTGTCTTACGAGAAGTGAAACATTGGGTCGACGGCAGCGCGGCGAGGCGTCTTTATACTTGCGTCGCGTCAATCCGATTCTTACTCAAGACTCATGTTCAAGCGAATTTTCCCGATGGTGGCGCTGGCCACCCTGGCTGCAACCACCTCTCTGACGGCCACGGCCGGTGATATGAACAATGCCCTCGGCGGTGCGCTGGGCGGCGTGGCAGGCGCGGCGGTCGGCGGCGCGCTGGGCGGTAGCACCGGTGCGGTGCTCGGCGGTGCTGTCGGCGGTGGCGCCGGCGGCGCGATGACGTCGAACCGTCGCGAGCGCACGGGCGCGATCATCGGCGGTGCACTCGGCGGCGGTGCCGGCACGGCCGCCGGCAATGCGATGGGCGGCCGCTCAGGCGGTCTGATCGGTGCCGCAGTGGGCGGTGGCGCAGGTGCCGCGCTCGGCGGCAACATGTCGCGCTCCAGCTCGTATGACGACGATCACTATCGCGGCAAGCGTCGCGGTCATCGCAAGCACCATCATTGATGGCGCGCGGGGGGCCGGCAGTCGCCTTCAGCCTCCCTCACCCTCCCGGGTCGCATAGCGTTCGCGTGCGGCCTGCATCATGTACAGCGTGATGCGTTTGACCTCCGCCTGACTCTCCGCGATGTGCGCACCGATCATCTGCTGCGCCAGCGTCGCGTCGCCTGCGAAGATCGCCGTGAGAATCTCGCCGTGCTCCTTGTAGGTCGCGGCGATACGCGGCTTCTTGGTGAAGTCCAGTCGCCGAATGATGCGGATCTTCTCCGTCACCTCTTCGTGCATGCGGGCCATCTCCTGATTGCCCACGGCCGCCACGAGCCGCGCGTGAAACGCTTCGTCCATGGCAGCCACCGTCGCCGGGTCTTCCAGTTGCTGCTTTACCGGCACGCACCAGGTCTCGCGCAGGGCGTCCAGACGCGACGCCGCGTCTGCCGCCACGATCTTCGCGATGGCGGTCGTCTCCATCATCACCCGAATCTCGTAAAGGTCCTCGAAGTACTTGAAGTCGAAGGCTCGCACCTGCCAGCCACTGCGAAAGTGCACTTCGACGTAGCCCTCGCGCTGCAACCAGAACAGCGCCTGCCTGACCGGCGTGCGGCTGACCTGCATGCGCGTGGCGATATCGCCTTCGCTGAACCGATCGCCGGGCAGCAGACGGAAATCGAAGATGTCCGTCTTCAGCTGCACGTAGATTTGCGCCGCGAGGTTGCTTGCGCTCTTGGCCACATTGGCCGGGGGAAGGTTGTCCGTCATTGACGTTCGACTCGATGAATCCGGTGAAAACGTTTTGGAGAAGACGCTCATACTAACGACACCAACGGTTCTCCTGCGTTGATCGTCATGCCCGGCATGCAGTGGAACTGTCTCACGGTGCCGTCACACGGCGCACAGACCTGAAACTCCATCTTCATCGCCTCGAGGATCAGCAACGGATCGCCCGCGCTCACACTCGCGCCCGGTGTAGCGAGCAGCTTCCAGACACTGCCGGAAATGTCCGCCGACACGGTCGACCCGCTCAGGTCGATGGCCTCGGCGCGTGCACCACTGGCGTGCGCATCGGCATCATCGGCGCCGGTATCCAGCGCCCAGCGAGCGACTTCCGCCTCGAAGGCATCTTGCTGCTTGTCGTGGAACGCTGCGAGTTCGGGTTCGATCCGCGCGAGGAAGTCATTGTAGGCGCCGAGATCGAAAACCTCCTCCTCGATGCGAACCGCGCTGCGGCCCTCCCGGAAGTCGTTACGCAGCGTATCGAGTTCCGCTTCGCTCACCGGATAGAAGCGTACCTGATCGAAGAAGCGCAGGAGCCACGGCTTGCCGTCGACGAACACCTCGTTCGTCAGAAACTTGTTCCAGATCGGCAGCGTACGTCCCACTAGCTGGTAGCCGCCCGGCGAGTCCATCCCGTAAATACACATGTAGACGCCGCCGATGCCGACGGTGCCCTCCGCCGTATAGGTCCGTGCCGGGTTGTACTTCGATGTGAGCAAGCGGTGACGCGGATCCACCGGCACGGCGCAGGGCGCGCCGAGGTAGACGTCGCCCAATCCGAGCACCATGTAGCTCGCGCTGTAGAGCACGTCGCGCACGTCGTCGACCGAGTCCAGACCGTTGATGCGCCGCATGAATTCGGTGTTGCTCGGCAGCCAGGGCGCCGTGTCGCGCACCGACTGGCGGTAGCGTGCGACGGCATCGAGCGTGGCCGAATCTTCGAACGCCATCGGCAGGTACACGACGCGGCTCGGCACCTTCATCGTCCGCACGTCGGCGAGCGAAGCGTCGGCAATGCGCAGCGCCTCGACGAGCGCGCGCTGCGGAATCACCCGTGAGTCGTAGCGCACCTGAAGCGAGCGCACACCGGGTGACAACTCCAGCACGCCGGGCACGGCATGCGTCTTCAGTTCCTCCATGAGCGCATGCACCCGGAAGCGCAGATTCAGGTCGAGCACGTTCTCGCCGTACTCGATCAGGAGGTACTTGTCGCCCGCCTGACGGAAGACGGTCTTCGGATGCGCATCCTGCTCCGGCGCTTCGAACAGAATCGGCTCACCACGGCCCGCACGGAATACGGGATCGAGCGTCGCCGTGGTCGGCCAGTCGGCGAGGAATGCGTCCTGCGCGCGTTCGAGGGCGAGGGCGTCGTCGAACGTCATCTCATGGAAACGAATCTTGTCGCCCGGCTTGACCTGACCGACCTTCCACAACTCGGCTTTGACGATGGTCGCCGCGCAGACAAAGCCACCGAGGCTCGGGCCATCGCGCGTGAGGATCACCGGCATGTCGCCGGTGAAGTTGATGCTGCCGATGGCGTACTCGCAATCGTGCACGTTCGACGGGTGCAACCCTGCCTCGCCGCCGTCGGCACGCGCCCAGCTCGGCTTCGGGCCGCTCAGACGGATACCCAGACGGTTCGAGTTGTAATGCACCTCCCACTCGCTCGCGAAGAACGTCTCGATCGACTCGGCGGTGAAGAAGTCCGGTGCGCCGTGCGGACCGTACAGCACGCCGATGTCCCACGTCTTGCCGTAGGTCGGCACGAGCGTATCTGGCAACGCCGACGGTGCGTGCTGCGGTGCGAGTGCCGCACATGCGGGCAGCGTGATATCGGCGATGGACAGCACGTCGCCCGGGCGAAGCGTGCGCCCGGCGTGACCGCCGAACTGGCCGAGTGCGAACGTCGAACGGCTGCCGAGATAGACGGGCACGTCGAAACCGTGGCGCACGGCCAGATAGGTGCGGCAGCCGCTCGCGGCGCGTCCGATGCGCAACGTCTGACCGGCTTTCACGGTGATCGGCGCCCAGAACGTCAGTGGTTCGCCATCGAGATTGCCATCGGTCGGCGCGCCCGTGAGCGCGATGACGGTGTCGACATGAAAACGCAGCGTCGGTCCGAGCACGGTGGTCTCGATGCCCGCCGCTTCGGGCGCGTTGCCCACGATGCGGTTGGCCAGACGGAACGCCCAGTCGTCCATCGGCCCGGAAGGCGGCACGCCAATGTCCCAGTAGCCGACACGTCCCGGATAGTCCTGCACCGTCGTGTAGGTGCCGGGCTCGACCACTTCGACGACCTGCGGACGATAGACGAAGCTGTCGAGATAGCGCGTCGACACGTCGCCCGCGACGAAGCCTTCGCTGTCGATCACGTGACGCAGGTAGTCCAGGTTCGTCGAGATCCCTGACAGTCGCGTGTCCGCCAGCGCCTGCTTCATCTTCGCGATGGCGGCCGCACGGTTGCCCGCGTGCACGATCAGCTTCGCGATCATGGGATCGTAGTGCGCCGAGACTTCGGTGCCGGTGTCGACCCAGCCGTCGACGCGCACGTCTGCCGGGAAACTGACTTCGGTCAGCGTGCCGGGGCTCGGGGCGAAATTGCGCAACGCGTTCTCGGCGTAGATACGCACCTCGATGGAGGCGCCCTCGGACGTCACCGGCCGATCCAGCGACGGCGGCTCACCGGCGGCGGTGCGAATCATCCACTCGACCAGATCGACGCCGGTCACGCATTCGGTGATGGCGTGTTCCACTTGCAGGCGCGTGTTCACTTCGAGGAAGTAGAACGCCTGTTGCGCTTCGTCGTAGATGAACTCGACGGTGCCGGCGGAACGGTAGTTCACCGAGCGTCCGAGACTCGCGGCGGCCGACAGCAAACGCTCGCGCACGTCTGCGGGCAGATTCGGCGCGGGCGTCTCTTCAACGACTTTCTGGTTGCGCCGTTGCAGCGAGCAATCGCGCTCGCCCAGCGCAAGCACGTTGCCCCGACCGTCGCCGAAGATCTGCACTTCGACGTGACGCGCGCGGTCCACGAAGCGCTCGACGAACACGCCGCCGTTGGAGAAGAACGATTGCCCCAGACGTTGCACAGAAGCGAACGCGGCGACGAGTTCGGCTTCGTCGTTGCAACGCGTGAGGCCGATGCCGCCACCGCCTGCCGTGCTCTTGAGCATCACGGGGTAGCCGATGGTACGGGCCGCCTCACGCGCGGCGTCGATATCGGCGAGCAACCCCGACCCCGGCGTGAGCGGCACGTCGGCGGCTTGCGCGAGTTCACGGGCGGCGTGCTTGAGGCCGAATTGCGCCATCTGCCGGGCAGTCGGGCCGACGAAGGCGATGCCTTCCGCCTCGCATCGCTCGGCGAATTCGGCGTTCTCGGACAGGAAGCCGTAACCCGGGATGATGGCTTGCGCGCCCGTCTGTTTGGCCGCCGCGATGATGAGGTCGGCTTTTAGGTAACTCTCGGCGGCGGTGTTGCCCCCGAGTGCGACGGCGACGTCGGCCGCGCTCACGTGCAGACTGTTTCGGTCGGCGTCGGAATAGACGGCAACGGCGCGGATGCCCATTCGCTTGAGCGTGCGAGCGATGCGACAGGCGATTTCACCGCGGTTGGCGATCAGAACGGTATCGAACATTGGGGGGCTCTCTCAGGCGGCGGACGGCGTGGAACCGCTGGTGGACTTGCCAACGTTGGTGAGGTCGGCGAGGCTCGTGAGGCTAGCGATATAGGATGCCCAGCCACCGAAGGCCGTGATGTCCTTCGCCTCATGCAACCCGAACGGCTCGCAGATGAAGCCCTTGACCTGACGTCCGTCGGCCAGCGTGACGGTGCCGATGCCCAGCGGTGCGGGCACACCGGCGACGAACGACCCGAATTCAGCGGATGGCACGTCCCACAACTCCAGTCGAATCTGCGCACCGTCGTCGGTACGCAGCAATCCCGGCTTCGGCGGCGAGGTGTTGGCAAGCGCGAACAGGCGGTAGTTGGCAGACGTCGTCGTGCTCTCGACGAACTGCGCGCCGCGACTCGTCAACTCGTGGTTGAGCGGCATGCCGCGAAGGTGCGCGCCGACGACCGCGACGCGGATGGTGGCGGCAGGAGCGGAATCGGTCGCGGGGGCAAAGGCGGCATCATTCGCCGGGCGTGCCGAGGCGGGAGTGACCAGGGGGGCTGGCGGATGCGGCACGGCGATATCGTCTGCCGGCAGCGGCTGCCCCGTCGCACCTCGCGTCAGACCGGTGGCGCGATGCCATTCGCCGGCGAACTCGGCGAGCGCGCGTTCACGCCAGGCATCGGCGATGAACGTGATGCCGAACGGCAGTCCGTCATCGCGCAAACTGGCGGGCACGGAGAACGCGCTCCAGTCCAGCAGGTTCACGAAGTTGGTGTATTTGCCGAGGTGACTGTTCAGACGCACCGGATCGGCCAGCAGTTCGTCGATCTTGTAGTGCGTGGGGGCCGTCGGCACGAGCAAGGCGTCGAAGGGGGCGAGTATGGCATCGGCGCGGCGTTTGAGATCGGCCAGTCGGTACATCGATGCGAACGTGTCTGCGGCGGAGAAGGCCTTCGCCTTGAAGATGATGTCGCGCACGACCGGATGGATGTCGGCTTCGTTGGTTTGTGCGAAGTCGCGAATGGCGGCGTAGCGTTCGGCAACCCATGCACCGTCGTACAGCAATTGCGTCACCTCGTCGAACAACGAGAAGTCGATGGGCACGCAGATCGCACCGCGCGCTTCGATCTGGGCAACGGCGTCACGGAAGGCTTTCTCGGCCAGTGCGTCACCGAAAAACTCAGGCGTTGCGGGGATGGCGAAGCGCGGAGCCGCAGGGACTTTCCAGCGCGCGGCCTGCACCGGGGCTTCGCGCGACAGGCCATCCAGCGGGTCGAACGCTGCGGCCACGTCGTAGACGAGTGCGGCATCGGCGGCGGTCGTTGCGAACACCGAGACGCAGTCGAGTGTGCGGCACGCGGGGACCACGCCGGTGTTGCTGAAAGCACCACGCGTGGGCTTGAGGCCGACGATGTTGTTCAGGCCTGCGGGGACGCGTCCCGAGCCAGCCGTGTCCGTACCGAGCGCGAAGGGCACGATACCGCGCGCGACGACGCTCGCGGAGCCCGAGCTGGATCCGCCGGAGATGTAAGCAGGATCGAACGTGTTGGTGGGAATGCCGTAAGGCGAGCGCACGCCGACAAGGCCCGTGGCGAACTGATCGAGATTGGTTTTACCGATGACGACGGCGCCAGCGTCGACGAGACGTTGCACGAGGGTGGCGTTGGTATCGGGGGCATATGCAAAGGCGGGGCACCCGGCCGTGGTCTCGAAGCCGGCGGCGTCGATATTGTCTTTCGCGGCAAACGGCACGCCATACAGCGGCAACTTGCTAATGTCGCCCCCGACGGCGGCGAGGCGCGCGTCGAGTCGCGTGAGTTGCGCCTCAAGCACGGCGGGCGTGACCGTCGAGATCCACGCGACATCGCCGGGCACAAGTGCATCAACCAGTTCACCAAGTAATTGTGCGGGCGTGGCGCCGCTGCGATAAGCGTCCAGCCACTGCGTGATTGTCCATGTGCGCATCTGGTATTCCTTCTTGTGTACAAGTTTGAGGAATACCTATGCAAGGGGTGTGCCAGACCTTGGCAATGCCAGTAAATATAAGGACGTCAGCGCAAACGCCCCGAAAGCGGGCAGCGCCGTTGTTGTGCCGGATGCACGAAGGCGGTGCGGTTTGCACAATGGACACGCACCCAAGTTTGGGGACGCACCAATAAAAAAACCGCAGCACGATGGCTGCGGTTTCGGTGTGTCGCGTGAGTGGGGAGAGTCGTGTTACGACCTGCCCGGTTCCGGGAGGTAGGGACCGATGCCTGTCGGGTAGCTGCCCGGGATCAGCATCGAGGTATCGAGACGCTCGACGTTCGTGCGGCCCGTCAGGGCCATCGTCACGTCCATCTCCTTCGCGATCACCTCAAGCGCGCGGCGCACGCCCGCTTCGCCCATCGCGCCCAGGCCGTACAGGAACGGACGCCCGATCAGCGTGCCCTTCGCGCCCAACGCCATCGCCTTGATTACATCCTGCCCAGAACGAATGCCGCCGTCGAGCCACACCTCCGTGTCGCGCCCCACGGCCGCCACGATGTCCGGCAACGCGCGAATCGTCGAGATCGCACCGTCCAGCTGACGACCGCCATGATTGCTCACCACAATGGCGTCCGCCCCGGTGTCGCGTGCCGCACGCGCATCTTCGGGATCGAGCACGCCCTTGAGCACCAGCTTGCCGCCCCAACGCTTCTTGATCCACTCGACGTCGTCCCAAGACAGACACGGATCGAACTGCGCGGCCGACCATGCGGCAAGCGACCCGATGTCGTCCACCCCTTTCGCATGCCCCACGATGTTGCCGAACGTGCGACGTCGCGTGCCAAGCATGCCCATGCACCAGCGCGGCTTGGTCATCATGTTCGCAATGTTCGGCAGCGTCAGCTTCGGCGGCGCGGACAAACCGTTCTTGATGTCCTTGTGACGCTGGCCGCTGATTTGCAGATCCATCGTCACCATCAACGCCGAACAACCGGCCGCCTTGGCGCGATCGATCAGACGCTCGATGAAGTCGCGATCGCGCATGACATACAACTGGAACCAGAACGGCGCCTTGGTATGCGCCGCCACATCCTCGATGGAGCAGATGGACACCGTCGAGAGCGTGAACGGCACACCGAACGCCTCAGCGGCACGCGCCGCGAGAATTTCGCCGTCGGCATGCTGCATGCCCGTCATCCCCGTGGGCGCCAGCGCCACCGGCATCGCCACCGACTCGCCGAGCATCGTCGTGCGTGTGCTGCGATGCTCGATGTTCACGGCCACGCGCTGCCGGAATTCAATGCCGCCGAAGTCTGCCGCGTTCGCCCGATAAGTGGATTCGGTCCAGGACCCGGAATCGACATACTCATAGAACATGCGCGGCACCCGCTGCTGCGCCAGAACCCGTAAATCCTCAATCGTGGTGATCACTGCCATGCTGCGTCTCTTCTTTTAAGAATGCATTCTCAAATTTCGAGAATAGTTAATATATTTTGTATTTTTTATTTCTGCTTCACGAGATCGACGAGCGACTGCGTGTTTTTAATTGTCTTTAGGACAATGTTCGATTGAATCGACATGACGGCCGGCGCCCGATATAGCTCATTGACGATAAAGTCGGAGTAATGCGCGAGGTTACGCGCTCTTACCGTCAAGATGTAATTGGCAGAGCCGGTGACGATGCGGGCCGTGACGACTTCGGGCCAGTTCTGCACGCACGCCAGAAACTTTTCATGCCACTGATCGACGTCCGGACGCAATGTAATTTGCACTAGCGCTTCGAACTCCAGACCGATATGCTGTGCGTCCACGATGCAGCGATATCCGGAAATCACCCCCCGGTCCTCCAGCAATTTCACCCGGCGCAGGCATGCCGATGGCGACAAGCCAACGGCATCGGCCAGTTCCTGATTGGAGATGCGGCCATTGAGTTCCAGATGGCGGAGGATGCGCAGGTCGGCAAGGTCGAGGTTCATTGGCAGAATCCATCAAGTTTTCCTGGATTCTGGCAGATCCTTCGACTCAACGCCAGTTGCCCGCTAGAAATAGCAAGCAAATTCCATTTTTGCGTTGATATGATAGCTCTCGGCCCCAGGCCGAACGAGTGATGTATTCCCGATGGGGCCGTTTCTAATATTGCAGTCGTCGTGCCGAGAAGAATCCGTAATCTCCTTTATCGGAAGGAGTCACGGATCGTTTTAAGCGTTCACCAAAAAAAACGTCTACAAGACGCACCAAGGAGACCCATGAAGTCTGCACTTCCGGCCAGTCTGGCCATTGTTTCGGCCGCTTGCGGCCTCGCCTTCAGCACCACCGCTGCCGCACAAAGTTCCGTCACGCTGTACGGGATCGTCGATCAGAGCGTGCGTTATCAGACCAACGCCAACGCCAATAACGACGCCCTCTGGCAAGTGACCAACGGCGCCGTGACCAACAGCCGCTTCGGCTTCAAGGGTTCGGAAGATCTGGGCGGCGGCATGAAGGCGATCTTCCAGCTGGAATCGGGTATCAACCCGCAGAACGGCACGCTCGCCAACAGCCCGCGTCTGTTCGATCGTTACGCATTCGTCGGTTTGCAGAATCAGTACGGCACGATCAAGATCGGTCGTCAGGCGACCGAGGCGTTCAACGTATACGGCGACTTCGATCCGCTCACGATCGGCAACTACGCCAACAACTCGTGGATGTACAACATCACGCGCGGTCGTGTGGATAACGCCGTGAGCTACGCCGGCACGTTCGGCGGCCTGTCCGTCGGCGCAACCTACGGCTTCGGCAACACGGCCGGCACGATGGCTGCAAGCAACTACTGGGGCGCACGCGCCGCCTACGCCATGGGCCCGTTCCAGATTGCCGGCGTGTATCAGGCCGCCCGCGATGCCAGCAAGCGCGTGCAGCAGATGTGGGGCCTGGGCGGTATCTACAGCGTCTCCATCGCCAAGGTGTTCGTCGGCTACATGGGCGGACGCGACCGCAGCGGCTGGCTCGACAGCACGCTCAACGATCCGGCGCACACGGTCACCACGGGTAACCTGAACGACAACCCGCGCAAGGACATGACGTTCTACCTCGGCACGACCATCCAGGCCATGCCGAACCTCGCCATCACCGGTGCGGCGTACTTCGACGACATCAAGAACATCAACGCGCAAGCGGGCGACGCCGGCTCAGGTCGTCGTTACACGTATGTGCTGCTCGCCGAGTACGCGCTGTCCAAGCGCACGCAGGTCTACGGCACCGTCGATTACAACAAGGTCAGCGGCGCCGCACGCGTCGAACTGCCGGGTAACTCGACGCAAGTCGGCGTGGGCACGGGCATCCGCCACATCTTCTAAGCGGCGCACACAGGGCGCGCATCAAGCGCATCAAACGCACGCCCTGCGCCATCCGATCCGCCAGAAGGCTTCACTTTTTGCAGTTCGTATCACCCGCCCCGGCTCCGATCGGGGCGGCGGGGCCCGCTCGCGCCTGCGATTCCGGCATCCTGGCCGCAGGCACAGCGCAGTGCATCGGCCACTGTCGTATCGCGTCGCGCAAACGGGCAATGACAAGCAATGTTGTACTCATGCAGACGCCGCGCTCATCTCGATCGTGCGGTGTCCCAGAGGTGTGTCATGACGCGTACTCCCCAGTCTCCCCAGCCGACCCGGTCCACTCAGTCGACGTCCTCGGCCAGGCCCCGCGACTTCTCGCATATCACGAAGCGCGAACAAGGCCTGCGTCGCTCGCTCACCGCGAGTCAGATGGCCATGATCGCCATCGGCGGCGCGATCGGCACCGGACTCTTCCTCGGTAGCGGTTTCGCCATCGGCTTCGCCGGACCGAGCGTGCTGATCTCCTACGCCATTGGCGCACTCATCGCGCTCATGCTCATGGGGTGTCTGGCGGAGATGACGGTCGCTCACCCGACGTCCGGCTCGTTCGGCGCGTATGCCGAGTATTACATCGGGCCGTGGGCCGGTTTTCTGGTGCGCTACGCGTATTGGTCCTGCATCGTGCTCGCCGTCGGCACGGAAGTCAGCGCCATCGCCGTCTACATGAAGTACTGGTTCCCACAGGTGCCGGGCTGGTACTGGGTCGCGGGCTTTTCCGCCGCGCTGGTGCTCGTGAACGCCATGTCGGTGAACCTGTTTGGCGCCATCGAGTATGGGTTCTCGCTCATCAAGATCACCGCCATCGTCATCTTCATTCTGATCGGCGCGTATGTGGTCTTCATCGCGCCGAACTCGGTCGCAGACGCCGCTCACTCACCCGCAGGCTTCGCCAACTACACCGCACACGGCGGCTTCTTCCCGAAGGGCCTCTGGGGCATGTGGATCGCGGTCATCATTTCCATCTTCAGTTACCTGTCCATCGAAATGATCGCGGTCGCCGCCGGTGAAGCGGAGAACCCCGAACGCGCCGTGACGCGCGCCTTCCGCTCGACGGTCGTGCGCCTCGTGCTGTTCTATCTGCTCACGCTCGCGCTGATGCTCGCCATCGTGCCGTGGACCGCCGCCGGTCAGGACGAGAGCCCGTTCGTGAAGGTGATGCAGGCCATCAACATTCCGGGTGCTGCCGGTGTCATCAACTTCGTGGTGCTGATCGCGGCGCTCTCGTCGATGAACAGCCAGCTCTACATCACCACACGCATGATGTTCTCGCTCTCGCGCGCCGGCTATGCGCCCGCCCGCTTCGGCGAAGTGAACCGTCGTGGAGTGCCGCTCGCCGCGCTGTTGCTCTCGACGGTCGGCATTGCGCTCGCGACGCTCGTGAACTTCCTGTACCCCGAGTCGTCGTTCACGTTCATGATGGCGATCTCGATGTTCGGCGCGATGCTCACGTGGATGATGATCTTCGTCACGCACTTCTTCTTCCGTCGCGCGTGGCGACGCGAATCGCATCCGCCGCTGGCGTTTCGTATGTGGGGCTTTCCGTGGCTCACACTGCTGGGCGCAGCGCTCATGGCCGCGATCATGCTCACGACGCTCTTCACCGGTGTCTTCCGCATGACGATGATCTTCGGTGTGCCGTTCGTCGCTGTCGTGCTGCTGGTCTACTTCCTCTGGTATCGCAAGCGCGATGGCGAACCGCAGGGGCGAACGGCCACGCAGTCCTGATCGCGTGACCGTGATGTGGTGACGCTGTCGTTGTCGCCGTCGCTGTCGCTGTCGCTGTCGTTATGGTTCTCGTTGCCGCGAGGCATCGGCATGCGCCGCAATGCGCTGAAATGAAAATGGGGGCACGCGTCGGTGCCCCCATTTTGTTGTGCGCCGCGCGGGTTACTTTGCTGCGTCCTTGCGTTCGCGCACGGTGCGCTCCAGCAGGTAGCGCGTCTGTTCCAGCACCGCCTCGCGCACCATGCGGTTACGCTCCGGGCTCGGCTCAGTGCCCCACCCCATCGAACAATCGACGGAGCGGCGCATCACGCGAAACGCCATGCCGAGCGTACTGATGCACACGGCACGAACGCGCATCGCTTCGTTGTCGGGTTCGACACCGGCGAGTCGCGTCACGATATTCGAGCCGACCGCCGCCAGACGGCTGGAAAAGCGATCGTGAAAGACCTTGAAGCCCGCGTCGGGCCCCAGCCCGGCCTGCTCGCGCGCCATGAACATGTGCCAGCCCTCGATCTCCGGGCTCTTCTCCATGAAGCCGCCCTTGCGGCTCTGCAACTCGCAGAAGGCGTCGATCAGTTGCTCGTCGGTCGCATTCGGATCGGCCACCACCTGCTCGGCCAACTCGATGGCTTCGCCCATCTGCCCGAGCACGAGCTCCAGGATGTACTCGATGCAAGCCTTGTACACCCCTTCCTTGTTGTCGAAGTAGTACTGAAGCGCAGGCGCGTTCACGCCCGCCGCGTTCGCGATGTCGCGCGTCGACGCCCCGGAGAACCCGAATTCCCCGAAGCATTTGATCGCCGCGAGGATGATGCGCGCACGCGTTTCCTCGCCACGTTGGTATCCCGTATCGACCGCATGTCGCGGGCGCGCGGGTGTGCTCTGAACACGCGCAGCACGTGATGTCCCAGTCATGTATCCCCTTGCTTGCCAAAACTTTCGTCAAAAATATAACACTTGACATAAATCGATCAACTGGAATAATTCTGCCAATTGGAATAATTTGAGGAAAATTCCCATGACCACCGCAGCACAGGTCAAGCCGTCGGAGTCGGTGCAGACGATGGCGCGACCCGCAGACACCCCGGCCGCCAAGGCACAGGAAAGCGCCGGAAAGCCCGACCAGACAAAGGCGCCGGCCAATCCGCGCCGCAAGAAGATGCTGCTCGGCGCGCTGGCGCTGGGGATCGTCGCCGGTCTCGGCTGGGGGGCGCACTGGTGGTTCGTAGGACGCTTCATTGAGTCGACTGACGACGCCTACCTGCAAGCCGACAGCATGACCGTCGCCCCGAAGGTCGGCGGTTATGTGACGGAAGTGCTCGTGCGCGACAACGAGACGGTCAGCGTCGGCCAGCCGCTCGTACGACTCGACGGACGCCAGTATCAGGCCGCGTATGACGAAGCCGCCGCGACCGTGGTCGCCCGTGAGGCGGACGTCGCCCGCGCGCAGGCCGAGCTGTCGCAGCACGCCGCGACCATTGCGCAGGCCCGCGCCGAACTCGACAGCGCCCGCGCCAACGCCGCTTACTCGGCGGGTCAGGTCAAGCGTTACGCCCCGCTCGTGGCGACCGGCGCCGAGACGGACGAGCGTCTGGCCGAACTGCGCAACACCAGCACCCGCGCGGACGCCTCGCTCAAGAGCAACGAGGCCAGCCTTCAGTCGACGGAGCGTCAGACGGACACCCTGACGGCCGCACTCGCACAGGCCAAGGCGCAATTGGCGGTGGCGCAGGCCAGTGCCCGCAAGGCGGAACTCGATCTGGCGGATACCGTCGTCAAGAGCACGCTCGCCGGACGCGTCGGCGACCGCGCCGTGCGCGTCGGCCAGTTCGCCCAACCGGGCACGCGGCTGCTGACGGTCGTGCCGGTACAGAACGTCTATCTGACGGCCAACTTCAAGGAAACGCAGGTCGGCCATATGCGCCCCGGCCAGCCGGTGACGATTCACGTCGACGCGTTGCCGGGCGAACCGATCCATGGCGTGGTCGACTCCGTGTCGCCGGGCACGGGCTCGCAGTTCGCCCTGCTGCCCGCCCAGAATGCGACGGGCAACTTCACGAAGATCGTGCAGCGCGTGCCGGTACGTATTCGTCTCGAAGCGCCGGAATCGTTGCGTGCCGTGTTGTTGCCGGGACTCTCGGTGACGGCGGACGTCGACACGCACCACAACGCTACGACGGCCACGACGGCCGCACCGGCCAAGCAGGCGGCACGAGCGGAACCGACACAGCTCTCGCTTAGCGCGCCGCTCGGCTCGGCGGTCGGCCCGCTCATGAACGCACCGTCGAATGCCAATGCGACCAACGCCGCAGCAACGCCTGGCAACGGAGTCCAACGTGGCTAATACTGGCGCTGGCAGCGTCACCCACGCGCCGGCGGCACCCCCCGCAGCCCCGGCAAACGCTACGGCGTCGGATTGGATCGCGGTGGCAGCCGGTGCGCTCGGCGCGTTGCTCGCCACGCTCGACATCTCGATCACGAACTCCGCACTGCCGCAGATTCAGGGGCAGATCGGCGCATCGGGCACCGAGGGTACGTGGATCTCGACCGGCTATCTCATGTCGGAAATCGTCATGATTCCGCTGGCGGCGTGGCTCACGCGCGTGCTCGGTCTGCGACGCTTTCTGATGCTCAATGCCGTCTTCTTCACGCTGTTCTCGATGATGTGCGGTGCGTCGAGCAGCCTGCCCGAAATGGTCATCGGCCGTATCGGACAGGGCTTCGCAGGCGGCGCCATGATCCCGACGGCGCAGATGATCATCCGAACGCGATTGCCACGTCACCAGATGGGCGTTGGCATGGCGATGTTCGGGCTGATCGTGCTGCTCGGCCCGCTACTCGGTCCGGTCGTTGGCGGATGGCTCACCGAAAACGCGAACTGGCGCTGGTGCTTCTTCCTGAACCTGCCGCTGTCGGCTGCCATCGTCACGTTGCTCGGGCTCGGCCTCAAGCGTGAGCCAACCAACTTGCAGGCCTTCCTCAAGGCGGACTGGCTGGGGATCGTGGGGCTGGCGATCGGACTGAGTTCGCTCACCGTGGTGCTCGAAGAAGGTCAGCGAGAACGCTGGTTCGACTCGCACATGATCATCTGGCTGTCGATACTGTCGGCACTCGGCATCGGCATGATGCTCGTGGCGCAGTTCACCGCCGAGAAGCCCATCGTCAAGCTCTCGTTGCTGGGCAACAAGAACTACGCGAGCGTGATCTACATCGTGTTCACGGTCGGAGCCGGCCTGTATGGCGTGTCGTATCTGCTGCCGCAGTTCCTCGCGACCATCGCGGGCTACAACGCGCAGCAGTCCGGCAACATCATGCTGCTCTCCGGATTGCCCGCGTTTCTGATGATGCCTTTCCTGCCTCGCCTGATCAGCCGCGTGGACATCCGTCTGCTCGTGATTCTCGGGCTGTTGTTCTTCTTCGCCAGTTGCATGCTCGACATCGATCTCACGGCACAGAGCGTGGGGCATGACTTCACGCTGTCGCAATTGCTGCGGGGTGTCGGGCAGATGCTCGCGATGATGCCGCTCAATCAGGCCTCGATGGCGGCGGTCGAAGCACAGGACGCCGGTGACGCCGCAGGCCTCTACAACATGGCACGCAACCTCGGCGGCTCCGTGGGCCTCGCGCTGCTGGGCACGCTCATCGATCGTCGCACCGACTATCACGACGCCGTGCTGCGCGAATCGCTCACCGCGAACAATCCGATGGGGCAAGAACATCTCTCGGCGAATGCGGCAAGTTTCTTCGCGCAATCGGGCGATATGGTCCACGCACAGTTGCAGGCCACGGCGCAGTTGGCCGCCGAGATCGCGAAACAGGCGAGCGTGATTACGTTTTCCGAGACTTTCTATGCACTGGGTATCGCGTTGCTGCTTTGCGTGCCGCTTGCCCTGCTGCTCAAGCAACCGGCCGGATTCTCCTCTGGCGGGCATTGATCGAACATGACTTTTTCTCTACGAACCCTGGCGGTTGCGGCCGCCTTTCTCGTCGCCGGTTGCACGGTCGGCCCCGACTATCGCGGCGCCCCCGAGGTGGCGAACGATGCGCTGCGCACCGGCGCGACGTTTGCTCACGCGGGCGAAGGCGTCGAAGCGCACACCCCGGGCGTCTCGCGCTGGTGGACAGGACTCGACGATCCGCAACTCACCGCGCTCATCGACGACGCCATCGCCAATAGCCCGGACATCCGTGCAGCGCAGGCAAAGGTGCGTCAGTCGCGTGCGAGCCTGCGCAGTCATCAGGCCGATCTGCTGCCGAAGGCGACCGTCGATCTGGCCGCCGTTCGCACGCGCTCGCCGGACCTCGGCGCGCTCACGGGCAACGGCAGCGGCGGCGGGCGCGGGCCGCTCGACCTCTACATCGCGGGCTTCGACGCGAGTTGGGAAATCGATCTGTTCGGCGGTACCCGCCGGGCGGTCGAAGCGGCGAGTGCCGACGCCGACGCCGCGTCGGAGGATCTCGCCGATGCCCACGTGCAACTCGCCGCCGAAGTCGCGCAGACCTACGTTGCATTGCGCGATCAGCAGGCGCGTCTCGCACTGGTGCGCGACTCCGCGCAGCTCGAAGGCGAGATGCTCGATCTGACGCGTCAGCGCCGGGCCGGTGGCGTGGCCTCGGAGCTGGACGTCGAACGCATCTTCACGCAAGTCGAACAGACGCAGTCGCGCGTGCTGCCGCTGGAGGCCGACGTCATCGAGTCGCTCGATCAGTTGGCACTGCTCACCGGCCGTGCGCCTGGCGCCCTGGACGACGAACTCAAATCGCCCAAGGCGCTGCCCCGCGTGCCGGCCAAGGTGGCCATCGGTGACCCGTCGGCACTGTTGCAGGCGCGTCCGGACATTCGTGCGGCGGAGCGGCGTCTGGCGTCGCAGAACGCACAGATCGGCGTGCAGACGGCCAACTGGTTCCCCAAGCTCTCGATCATGGGCGAACTCGGTTACTCCGCGCTGGACCCCGGCCATCTGCTGCGCAAGGACAACTTCAGTTGGCTGGCGTTGCCGCGTCTGCAATGGAACGCGCTCGACTTCGGACGCGTGCAGGCAGGTGTCGACGGCGCCAAGGCCGGACGCGATCAGGCACAGGCCAAGTATGAAAGCGCGGTCCTGACGGCATTGCGCGACGCCGACGTGGCATTGGCGCGCTACGGCCATCAGCGCGAAAACGTCTATCGCCTGCAAAGCGTGGAGTCGTCGGCATCGCGCGCGGCGACGCTCACGCGTCAGCGCTATCGCGCCGGAACGGCCAGCACGCTCGACTGGCTCGACGCCGAACGCACGCGCTTCTCGGCAGAGCAGGACCGGATTGCCGGCGATGCGCAACTGCTCAAGTCGTTCGTGACGTTGCAGAAGGCGCTCGGGTTGGGATGGCAGGTGAACACCACGACGGGCTGAACGGGCTGACGTTCATCGTGGACGCCCATCGATCGATGTGAGCGTCGACGGTGATGGCATGACGACGCCGAGGAAAGCGTCGTCGTGCCCCGAAGAAAGGGAATGCCAGACAGACGGCAGGTGGACGGTGCGGTAGACCGGTAGGTAAACGAAAAACGCTCCAGAAGCTTTCGCCTCTGGAGCGTTTTTGCCAACTGAGTTGGCGCGGCTGGCAGGATTCGAACCCACGACCCCTTGGTTCGTAGCCAAGTACTCTATCCAACTGAGCTACAGCCGC